>JBBSSF010000306.1:0-5143 GCA_038242345.1 Hyphomicrobiales bacterium | reverse complement strand
GAGCGCATGGGCGTCGTGCCCGAGGCGCGCCAGTCCAAGGTTCCGGATGGCGGCGGTCACGCCGGAGCCGCAGGAGGTGATGACGGGCTGCGTCACGTCGATGCCGGCAGCCGCGAAGGTGTCGGTCAGGCCGGCGGCATCCTTCAGGCGGCCGTTGTCCAGCAGCGCGGTGAAGGGCACATTCTTCGCCCCCGGCATGTGGCCCGAGCGCAGCCCCGCCCGCGGCTCCGGCACCTCGCCGCGGAAGCGCTCGCCGGCGCGGGCATCGGCCACCTGGGCCGAGCCGTCGGTGAGGACAGCCAGAACGCGGGTGTAGTCGGCGACCGCCGGGCCCGGGTCCGTCGCGCGGAAGGTCTTTGCCGGGGCGGTGGCCGGGCCGGCTTCCAGCGGCTGGCCGGCGGCGGTCCAGGCCGGCAGGCCACCATCCAGCACCCGCACGTCGCGGGCGCCGAACACCTTGAGCGTCCACCAGCCGCGGGCGGCCGAGAACAGGCCGACGCTGTCATAGACGATGAGGGTGTCGGTGTCGGCGATGCCCAGCGCGCCCAGGGCTGCACTGGCGACGTCGGCCGCCGGCAGCATGTGCGGCAGGCCGGAGGACGGATCGGAAAGGGCGTCGATGTCGAGGAAGACGGCGCCGGGGATGTGACCGGCGGCAAATTCCGCCGCCGGATTCCGCCCCGCCGCCGGCATGTGCCAGGAGGCATCGACGATCGCCACGTCCGGCCGGCCGATCAGGCCGGCCAGCTCGTCGACGGAGATGAGGGTTTGCGCACGGGGCGACAGGGTCATCGGGGTCTCCGCTCAGGATCGCCGGTCAGCCGACCACGAAGGGAGGCGCGATCTGGGTCTGGGCCTCCATCCAGGCCGGCACCGGCAGTCCCTTGTCGCGCAGGAAGTCGGGATTGAACAGCTTCGAGGCGTAGCGGGAGCCATAGTCGCACAGCACCGTCACGATGGTGTGGCCGGGCCCGAGATGGCGGGCGAGCCGGATGGCGCCGGCGACATTGACGCCCGACGAGCCGCCGAGCACCAGCCCCTCATGCTCGGCGAGGTCGAACACCTGCTCCAGCGCCTCGCCATCGGGGATGCGGAAGGCGACATCCACGGGCGCGCCCTCCAGATTGGCGGTGATGCGGCCCTGGCCGATGCCCTCGGTGATGGAGGAGCCCTCGGATTTCAGCTCGCCGGTGGTGTAGTAGCTGTAGAGGGCGGCGCCGGGCGGATCGGCGATGCCGATGGTGACCGACGGATTGAAGCCCTTCAGCGCGATGCCGATGCCGGCCAGCGTGCCGCCGGAGCCGACGGCGCAGATGAAGCCATCCACCTTGCCCCCGGTCTGGCGCCAGATCTCCGGTCCGGTGGACTCGATATGGGCCTGCCGGTTGGCGACATTGTCGAACTGGTTGGCCCACACGGCGCCGTTCGGCTCGGTGAGGGCGAGGTCCTGGGCCAGCCGGCCCGACAGGCGCACATAATTGTTGGGATCGCGATAGGGAACCGCGGGCACCTCGATGAGGGTGGCGCCGGCCAGCTTCAGGGCGAGCTTCTTTTCCGCCGACTGGGTCTCGGGAATGACGATGACCGTCTTCAGTCCGAGGGCCGAGGCGACCAGGGCGAGCCCGATGCCGGTGTTGCCGGCCGTTCCCTCGACGATGGTGCCGCCGGGCTTCAGGGTGCCCCGGGCGATGGCATCGCGGATGATCCACAGCGCCGCGCGATCCTTGACGGACTGGCCGGGATTGAGAAATTCGGCCTTGCCGAGGATCTCGCAGCCGGTCGCCTCCGAGGCGCGCTTCAGCCGGATGAGGGGCGTGTTGCCGATGGCGTCGAGGACGGAAGAGCGGATTTCCATGGCAGATCGTCCGGTTAAAAAAAGGGCGACGTCCTGCGTAGGACGACACGGGAACCAACGTTACGCCTAAGGGGGAGGAACGGGAAAACACCTTTTCCCCATGTCCGACTTGTCCTAAACGGTAAAGTGGGACGTGATCTTCGGACGGGCGGACCGGTGCGGGCGATGCAGGCAAGGCATCGGTGCGGCAGCCCCCGGCTAAGGCGATGGTCTTGGTGCCAATGAGATAGCGCACTTCGGCCCTCCGTCCATAGAAACGAATAACTCCCGGCTCGCTCGATCGGGGAAAGATCACGCGCATGGGTCGACATGATGGGGCATATGATGCCCTGCTTCGGGACTATCTTGCCGGCACGCTCGCGCTTCCGTTGCGGGTGCTGCTTGAATCCTATCTTGAGCTGCGTGCCGCCGGTCGCACGGGTGCTGGCCGCGGTGGCGAGGTGACGGTGCGGGATCCGCATCTGGCCCGCCTGTTCGGACTGGGCCTGGCCGACGGCATCCATGCCGTCCGCATGCCCGGGGATGTCGGTGTGCAGATCGAGGAAGCGCGGCTGCCCCAGGCGCTGCGGGACTTCTTCGGCGGCGATCTCGGCCTCGTGCCCTGGCGCGCCTCGCCGGATGGCGGGCGGCTGTCCTCCACAAGTGTTGCCGATGGCTGCGAGCTGACGCTGCTGTGGCTTGGCCGCGGCGAGCCGCGGGTGCGCTATCCGCGCCCGGGGGCGGAAGTGGCGCTGGTCATCGAGGGCGGCTTCCAGGACGAGGCCGGCCGCTGGAAGACCGGCGAGATCGCGCTGCGGGCCGGGGACGGCGCGGCGGTCCGCCTCGTCGCCGACGAGCGCGAACCGGGCTGCCTGATGCTCCTCGTCAGCGACTGCGGACCGGCGCAGGGCGGGCCGCTCGCCCGGCTGTTCGGCACCGTGTTCGACCAGATCCGGATGGATGGCGGCGTGATGCGCTGCTCCTGCTGCCGGTCGGCCTGATACAAAAGATCCTTGAAAGGGACGCTTTGGTATTCCGGTGCGGATTCTCCATGTCCTTGGAGCAGATGGAGAATCTCCGGATCTTCAGGCACATGGGTGCGCTCGGCGCCTCGTGCGCCTGATAGGATTCGCCCCGCGGGGCCCGAGGGCCGGCGGCTCAGGCGGACGGCAGGGAGGCGAAGGCGGCAAGGGCTGCCTCCCGTGCCCGCCCGTGATCGACGATCGGAGCGGGATAGGTCTCGCCGAGGCGCACGCCGGCGGCGGCCCGCACGGCTGCCGGGGCCTCGAACGGGCGATGCAGCCAGCGGTCCGGCAGCCGGGCCAGCTCCGGCACATGGGTGCGCACGTAGCGGCCGTCCGGATCGAACTTCTCTCCCTGGAGCACCGGATTGAAGATGCGGAAATAAGGCGCTGCATCGGCGCCCGAGCCCGCCACCCACTGCCAGTTGGCCGGATTGGCGGCCGGATCCGCATCCACCAGGGTGTCGGCGAACCAGCGTTCGCCCGCCCGCCAGTCGAGCCGGAGATCCTTGACGAGGAAGGAGGCGGCGACCATGCGCACCCGGTTGTGCATCCAGCCCGTCTTCCAGAGTTCGCGCATGCCGGCGTCCACGATCGGATAGCCGGTCTGCCCGCGCTGCCAGGCGCCGAGCGCGGCGTCGTCGATGTGCCAGGGGAAGGCATCGAAGCGGGGCTGGAAATTGCGCTCCGCCAGATCCGGCATGGCATGGAGCAGATGCCACGAAAATTCCCGCCAGCCGATTTCGGACAGGAATTTTTCCGCGTCCGTCGCAAGCTCCGGTGCCGCCGCCGCCCGGTGTGTCAGCGCGTGCCAGATCCGGTGGGGTGAAATCTCGCCGAAGCGCAGATGCGGGGAGAGGCGCGAGACGGCTGAAAGATCCGGCCGGTCGCGGTCGCGGGCATAGCCGGCAAGGCCATGATCGAGAAAGTCCGTCAGCCGCGCCCGGGCGCCGGCCTCGCCCGGCGTCCAGCTGGCGCGCAGGCCGCCGGCCCAGTCCGGCCGGACCGGGCGCAGGCCGAGGGCCTCGACGCCGGGGCCGGGCTCGATGCCGGTGGCTCCGGTGATGTGCTCGGGTGGCGGCAGGGGCAACCGGGGCGGCCCGCCCGCCCGGGCGGCGCGCCAGAACGGCGTGAACACCCGGAACGGCGCACCGGTGCGGGTGGTCACGGTCCACGGCTCATGCAGCAGGCTGGCGGCAAAGCTCTCGACCCGGAGGCCGGCAGCGGCGAGCGCGGCCTTGATGCCGGTGTCGATGGCGATGGCCGGGGCGCTGTAGCGCCGGTTCCAGAACACGGCCCGGGCGCCGACGGCCCGGGCGATCTCCGGAACGAGGCTGCGGGCCGGGCCGGCGATGATCCGCAGCGGCACACCCCGGGCGGCAAGCTCTGCCGTCAGCGCGGCCAGGCTGCCGGCCAGCCACCAGCGTGCCGCGCCGCCCGCCGGAGCTGTCTCCGCATCAAGGACATGGAGCGCAAGCACCGGCCCCGCCCCGGCGGCGGCCCGCAGCGCCGGATTGTCATCGCAGCGCAGATCATCCCGGAACCAGACGATCGCGGGCGAACAGGCAGAGGCAGCAGGCATGGATCCCGTCCGGCAGCAGGCGGCGCGCCCGGCGGGCCAGCCCGCAGCAAGGCGATGTCAGGTCCGGCCGGGAAGCAGACGATGGACAAGTCCGATCAGCTGCGCAAGCGGATAAGGGGTCCAGCGCGGCACCAGCGCATAGGGGTGCCCCTTGGGGAGCTTCAGATGATGGCTGTGGGCCCGCTGGGCCTCGAAGCGGGCGCGCCGGGCCGACATGGGCAGCGGAAAGCGACTGACCTCCGGATCGACAGGGTTCCTCGTCTCGATCATGCAAACCTCATGCAGGAAGGCGGGCGCAGACCAGAAACGGCGTGATCGGCTTTGGACGCTCGCGACATGAAACGCCGGCGCGCCGAACCTGCCGGCACCCGGGCGATATCTGGTCGTGATCGTTCTCCGGCGGACGTCATCGGGGAAATCGGGTGGACAACATCCGCGTGATCCTGCCGGACAACTTGCGGTCCAGGCCGGATCAGACTTCAAAACCGGGATCGCCGTGTCGGCGATACGCTCCCTTGCTTACTTAAATGGGACCCGCTCACTTGAGTGGGATACCCTCACCGGCTGGGGGGGGGCCGGATCATCGGGCAGACCAGACCAGACTGAACCCGCCGCGCGCCAATTCCGGCGGTGGCAGGGCTGTCCGGCACGTCTAATACCAGCCGCACGAAGTGCTGACCGCACCGTGCGGCTGAAGGGCAGCAG
>JBBSSF010000305.1:0-5154 GCA_038242345.1 Hyphomicrobiales bacterium | reverse complement strand
TCTTCAGGCGCCAAGGTGCGGTCAGCACTTCGTGCGCCTGGTCTGATCCGCTGATCGTCCGGGGACGCCGGCGGGCTGCCCCCGGAAGCCCCGCTTCGTTCCCGTCCGCTCCCGTCCGCTCCCCGGAAGGGCACGCGCAGTTCGCCTCCGCATGGTGGCGATCCCCGTTCGGGGCACGTCCCGGTCATCGCCTCGGGGCACGGCATCGGCCAGAAGGCCGGGCCGTGCCCTTTTTCATTGTGGCAGCGCCCCGACGGGGCGGGTGGATGCCCAGAAAAACACCTTGCCTGCCAATGGATCGGGCATCCTCCGGGGCAATCCGGAATCCGCGTGAGATATTACAAGAGATTTCAGTTGGCATGTCGCATGCACTGGTCCGGGCGAGAGGTGCGACGGGCGGTGTCCGGCCGTCGCACCGGTCCGCCAGTTGCGAACGGAAGATGCCATGTCCTCGATCGACCTCGTGGTCCACGGTCCGCCCGGCAGTGCTCCGCCGGTGCTGGCCGATGCCCTGAAGGCCGCCGCCGCCGAACTCGGTGATCCCCGCGCCTGGACGCTGGTGCCGCGCGGCGATGATCCGGGTGTCGATGCCATGGCGACGCTGGCCGCCCGGCCGGGGGATGCGTCGGTCATCTCCACCTGCACGCCGGTGTTCCTGCAGGCGCCGCTCCTGCGCGGCATGAGCCTCACCCACCGGTCGCTGACGCCCATCGCCCGGCTGGTGGCCGATCGCTATGTGCTGGTCGTGCGGGCGGATTCCCCCTGGGACGGGCCGGAGGCGTTTCTCGCCGGCATCAGGACGCGGCGCACCCGCACCGGCGGCTATTTCAAGGGCGGCATCAATCATCTCCTCGCCCTCTCGATCGCCGAGGCGACCGGGGCCGATGTCGAGTTCGTCGTCGTCTCGTCGGAGCCGGCCGTGTGGACGGATCTGGCCGCGGGCAGCCTCGACTGGGGCTGCGGCGTGGCAGCCGAAGTGCTGCCGCACATCGAGGCCGGCATCCTGAAGCCGGTGGCCGCCCTTGATACCGAGCGCGTCGCCGCCTTCCCGGACCTGCCGACGCTGGCGGAAGCCGGCGCCCCCGTCACCTTCCGGCTGTGGCGCGGGCTGATGGGCCCGGCGGGCCTCAGCCCCGAGGACGAGGCGGCGTGGCACGCCACCATCGATGCGCTGCGCCAGACCGAGGCGTGGAAGGCCTATCTGACCCGCAACGGGCAGGCCGACGGCTTCCTGCCCGGGGAGGGCTTCAAGGCTTTCCTGGAAGACGAATGGGCCTGGTACGAGAAGCATCTCGGCCTTGCCGGTCTGCTGCCGCCGCGCTGATGCGGTGTCCCGGCCGGCGCCTTCGGGGAGCCGGTCGTCTGCCTGTTCTTCCGCAGGGTCCGGATGGCCGGCCCTGGTTTTCCCCCTCCGCCCGCAGCCCCCGCCGGGTGGACATTCCAGAAGGTCCCGAGGCCGATGACGTTCCGCTCCCTTGCCGCTGCCCTGTCGTTCACCGTGGCGCTTGCCATCCCCGTCACCGGGGCGCTGGCCCAGGATGCGACGACCTTTGCCGAGGCGATCGGCGCGCCGAAGCCGATCGAGAGCTATCCGAAGCCGTGGCCGCTCGCCAATCTGGTGACGCCGGGCAAGCTGACCATCGGCACCACCGGCGCCTCGCCGCCGCGCACCTTCGTCGATCCGGTGAGCGGCAAGCTCACGGGCTCCTATGTCGACCTGTTCACGAAGATTGCCACCGATCTCGGTCTGGAAGCCGAGTTCGTGAAGATCGAATGGCCGGGCATCCTGCCGGGTCTGGCCGCCGGCCGCTTCGACATGGCCTGCGACGGCGCCTCCATGACCACGGCCCGGCTGGCCTCCAAGGACTTCCTGATGACCGCGCCGACGGGCGTCAACGCCACCGTCGGGCTGGCGCTGAAGTCGTCGGGCATCAAGGACTTCAAGTCGGCCAAGAGCATCGGCGGCGTGCGCGGCGAGGTCTATTTCGAGGGCGCCAAGAAGGCCCTGCCGGGGGTGGCGGCGACCGAGTTCCCGGGCCTGCCGGAATCCATGATGGGCCTGCAGAATGGTCAGGTCGAGCTGATCGCCATGAACCTGTCGAACGCGCTGAACGCCCTGCAGAGCGCGCCGAACAAGGAGGAACTGGTCCTCATCGGCCCGGCGCTGGAAGTGTTCGCCCAGGCGCTCTGCGTCAACGCCAAGGAACCGGACCTGCTGGTCGCCACCAACCTGCTGCTCGGCAACTATCGCGCCGACGGCACGCTGAAGGCGATCATCGGCAAGTACGCCACCTCCACGGCCGAAGTCGATATGCTCGACAAGATCGGCTACTGAGGCCGACCGGACGGGAGACGGAAACCCTCCCGTCTTGCCGGAGCTTCGGATTTCCTCTGCTTCCGAAAGCATGGGACTGCCGAAGATCCTGTTGTGGATCTTCGGGGGATGCCACCGCCGGCCGGGGAGACCCGGCCGGCCCCTGATGTCGGGATGGCGCACAGCCGTCCGCAGCCGTCTCCGGTCGCCCGTGGCACTTGATTTCAGCATTCTTGCCGTGGTCTGGCCCGCGCTCCTGCGCGGGGCGCTGGTCACGATCGAGCTGACCTTTCTGGTCCTGCTCTTTGCGACGCCGGCCGGCGTGGGCGTGGCGCTTCTGGCGCGCGCGCGCGTTCGCGGCGTGCGCCGGGCGGTGATGGTGGCGAGCTGGGTGATGCGCGGCGTGCCGCCGCTGCTGGTGCTGTTCCTGATGTTCTTCGGCCTGCCGGTGATCGGCTACCGGGTGTCGCCGCTGCCCTCGGCGGTGATGGCCATGACCCTCTACATGGCCTTCTATTTCGGCGAGGTGTTCCGCGCCGGGCTCGACAGCGTGCCCGATGGCCAGTGGCGGGCGGCGAAGGCGCTGGGGCTGTCGCCGGCGCGGACCCTCTTCCGCATCATCCTGCCCCAGACCATCCCGGCGGCGCTGCCGCCCTATATCTCGCACGCCACCGAGGTGCTGAAGGGCACGGCGCTGGCGGCTTCCGTCGCGGTGCCGGAGCTGACGAGCGCGGCGAAACAGGTGTTCGTCGTCACCTACCGGCCGTTCGAGATCCTGATTGCGGCCGCCGCCATCTACGCCCTCATCGACGCCGTGTTCATCGGCGTGCAGGCGCTGGGCGAACGCTGGGCCCGCCGCCGCCGGCCGGCGCGCTGACAGGAGGGGCCGATGTCACTGACCGAAATCGTCACCCCCTATCTGCCGGGCCTCCTGAGCGGCTTCCTGATGACGCTGTGGCTGTCGGCCGCCGTCATCCTCGTCTCCACGCCGCTTGCGCTGCTGCTCGCGCTGTTGCGGGACTCCCATAATTTCTGGCTGCGCCTGCCGGCGACGGTCTATGTCACCATCTTCCGCATGGTGCCGGCGCTGATCGTGCTGTTCTTCGCCTTCTATGCCCTGCCGCAGCTGGGGCTGCGCCTCAAGCCGGTGACGGCGGCCATCCTCGGCATGGTGGCGGTGGGGGCGGCCTATATGAGCGAGGACATCCGCGGCGGCCTCCAGGCCATCGACCGCGGCCAGTGGAAGGCGGCCCGCGCCCTCGGGCTGTCCCATGCCCACACGCTGCGCCGCATCATCCTGCCCCAGGCCCTGCCGCTGGTGGTGCCGCCCTACATGACCCGCGCCATCATCATGATGAAGGGCACCTCGCTTGCCTCCATGGTGGCCGTCGGCGACCTGACGGCGGAAGCGGTGCGGGCGAGCTCCATCACCTACCAGCCCTTCATCTTCATCATCCTGGCGGGCGCCGTCTATCTGGCGATTTCCGCTGCCCTCGTGATCTTCCAGCACTGGGCGGAGGCGCGGCTGAAGCCGGCGCCGATGGCCCGGCGCCGCGTCTGAAGGAGGCCGTCCGTGTCCATCCATCTGCCGGATCCGCCGAAGGTCTCCATCGCCCCCATGGTCGAGGTGACCGGGCTGCGCAAGACCTACGGCTCCGTCGTTGCCCTGGACGATGTCTCGCTGACGGTGAAGCGCGGCGAGGTGGTCGCCATCATCGGCGCCTCGGGCTCGGGCAAGTCGACGCTGCTGCGCGCCATCAATTTTCTCGATCCGCCCGAGGCCGGCACGGTGCGCGTCGACGGCAACCTCGTCGGCCTCACCGAGGGGGCGACGGGGGCGCGGCGGGCGACCGAGATCGAGATGCGCCGCCACCGCGCCGACATCGGCATGGTGTTCCAGCATTTCAATCTCTTCCCGCATTTCACGGTGCTGCAGAACATCATCGAGGCGCCCATGGCGGTGCGGCGCACCCCCAAGGCGGAGGCCGTGGCGACGGCCCGCACGCTGCTCGCCGATGTCGGACTGGCCGACAAGGAACGGGCCTTCCCGGCCGAACTCTCCGGCGGCCAGCAGCAGCGGGTGGCGATTGCCCGGGCGCTGGCCATGAAGCCGCGGGTGATGCTGTTCGACGAGCCGACCTCGGCGCTCGATCCCGAACTCGTCGGCGAGGTGCTGCGCGTCATGCGCGATCTCGCCGAAGGCGGCATGACCATGCTGGTCGTCACCCACGAGATGGGCTTTGCCGAGGAAGTCGCTGACCGGGTGGTGTTTTTCGATAGCGGCCGGATCGTGGAGGAGGGGGCGCCGGCGGATGTGCTGCGCGCGCCCGCCCATCCGCGCACCCGCGCCTTCCTGCAACGCGTGCTGAGGCGTGGCCTGTGACCCCGACTGCCCTTTCCCCCCGTGCCCTCGCTCCCGGCGAGCGCCGCACCCTCGACGCCCTGTTCGACCGTCTGTTTCCGGCCGGGCCAGATTGTCCGTCCGCCACCGAAATCGGCGCCGCGGCCTATGTCGATGGCGCGCTTGCCGGCGCCTATGCCGCCCATCTGGACGAGTACCGCGCCGTGCTCGCCGCGCTCGATGCCGCAGCCGGGGGCGATTTTGCCGGGGGTGACGCGGCGGCGCAGGATGGTCTCGTCGCTGGCCTGGAGGCGGACACGCTCCCCGGTCTGCCGCACAATCCGGACCGCAGCGCCTTCGATCTGATCTGGCGCCATCTGCGCGAGGGCCTGTTCGGCGACCCCGCCTATGGCGGCAACCACGACATGCGCGGCTGGAAGGCCGTCGGTTTTCCCGGCGCCCAGTTCGGCTATGGCGCCGGCGAGCAGGTGCTCGACAC
>JBBSSF010000304.1:0-5183 GCA_038242345.1 Hyphomicrobiales bacterium | reverse complement strand
GCGCTGTCACGGGTGGCAGCGGCCTCGCTGCGTTCCAGTTCCTGCAGCAGTGTCAGGAACTGGTCGGGGACGGGCTGGTAGAGGATGTCGTCATACATTGCCCGAAGCTGGGTGCCGATCGTGCGCTGCAGATCATTTTCCAGGGCCGGCGCACGGGATCGCACCTCCGGAGCCACCTCCGATGCCAGTCTTGTCTTCACGTGCTCGCTTGCCATGGATCATATTCCCGATACACCGCATCCGGCCGGCCCCCGGCCCGCGGATGACTCATCCGGCGCCTGACCCGCCTCCTTGGCGGCCCCGGGCCAGTCCGCCGACTGGACGGGAAACGTCCGACCCGGGACCCGGTTCCGGCGTCCGCGGCCGGGAAACCGAAAAAATCCGTCTCCCATCCGGCAATGCCGGGAACCACGATAAGATGCCCGTCGTTTAGAGCCCGTGGCCCCCCTCGGACGGGGGCCGGATCCCCGTTCAGGAACGCTCCATGCCCACCGCTTCGGACACACAGGCCGCCCCCGGACCCGGCATCGCCCGGACGATCGCGCCCCTGCTGCCCTATCTGCGTCGCTTCGCCCGGATGCTGACCGGCTCCCAGACCAGCGGCGACGCCTATGTCGCCATGACGCTCGAAGCCCTGATCGCCGATCCAGCCGGCTTCGACCGCAGTGTCGACCCGCGCATCGAACTCTTCCGCCATTTCCTCGTGCTGTGGCGCTCGATCCATGCCGGCCCCGGCGGCATCGAGGCCCGGCCGCTGGCGCTGCCCGGCGAGGTCACGCTCTCCGCCCTCACCCCGGACAGCCGCATCGCCTTCCTGCTGACGGCGGTGGAGGGCTTCGAGACCGACGAGGCGGCGCGCGTCCTGTCCTTCTCGCCGGAAGACTTTGCCGCCCTCTTCGACACCGCCGCCCGCGAGATCGCCGCCGAAGTGGCCACCCGGGTGCTCATCATCGAGGACGAACCGATCATCGCCATGGATCTGGAGGCCCTGGTGGAAGGGCTCGGCCATGCGGTCGTCGGCATCGCCCGCACCCGCACGGAAGCGGTTGCCGCCGCCCGCCGGGAGGGCCCCGGCCTGATCCTCGCCGACATCCAGCTTGCCGACGGCTCCTCCGGCCTCGATGCGGTCAACGACATCCTGACCGACTTCGACGTGCCGGTGATCTTCATCACCGCCTATCCGGAGCGGCTCCTCACCGGCCAGCGTCCGGAGCCGGCCTTCCTCATCACCAAGCCCTTCCGGCCGGAAACCCTCAAGGCCGTCATCAGCCAGGCCCTGTTCTTCGACACCCGGGCGGGCGCCTGACCGGAAAGCCGGGCGGCGGCCGCGTCCGGACGGGGGCCGCCGTCGCCCGATTATGCTTGCACCTGTGATGTTTCCGCGCATGAGCTTCAACCCTGATAGGTGATCGGCCGGGATGCGCGGGCCGAAAAATCGTCTACACTCGCGCTGTTGGGAAGCAGTCTCCCCGGTCCTTCCGGCGTGCCGCAGGCACCCGGAAAGACAGGGCTGCCCGGGGGGCGATGTGGTGCGGTTCGGATCGTCAGGACAGATCAGGACACCGGGCGGACTGCCAGTCAGCGTCCCGACGCCGACGGGCTGTCTCTCGCGCCGGAGCCTGCTTGCCGGCAGCCTGGCCGGCCTTCTGGGGCTTGCCGGCTGCAACGAGAAGTCGGGCGAGCGCGCGCCAAAATCCTCCCCTCCGGCCGCCCTCCAGGGCGAGACCAGGGAGTCCACGCCGCTGCGGGTCGCCCTGGTGATGAAGACCCTCACCAACCCGTTCTTCATCGCCATGGAAGTGGGCGCCCGGCGGGCGGCGACGGAACTCGGCGTGGAGCTGCTGGTGCGCACTGCCGCCGAGGAAACCTCGATCGAGCAGCAGATTGCCATCGTCGGGGACATGATCGACCTGAAGGTCGACGCGCTGGTGATCGCGCCCGGCGATTCGGTCCAGCTCCTGCCGGTGCTGAAGACCGCCGCCGACCGCGGCATCACCATCATCAACATCGACAACCGCCTGGATCCGACCTTCGCCCGGCGGCTGGGTCTTGGCGACATTCCCTTCGTCTCCGTCAACAACGAGCGCGGCGCCTACGAGGCGGCCAGCTACCTCACACGCACCATGACCGGCCCGTCCAAGGCGGCCATCATCGAGGGCATCCGCACCGCCGCCAATGCCGAGGCCCGGTTCGAGGGGGCGCGGCGCGCCTTCGCGGAAACGGCCGGCGTCACCCTCGTCGCCCACGAGAGCGCCAACTGGAAGATCGACGAGGGCTACGAGGTCACCGCGCAGATCATGCGGAATCATCCGGATCTCGCGCTTCTCTACTGCGCCAATGACATGATGGCTCTGGGCGCGATCCGGCGCCTGAGCGAGATCGGCCGGCGGGATGTCGCCGTTGGCGGCTTTGATGCCCTGACCGAAGCGATCACGGCCATCCAGGAGGGGCGTATGCGGGTGACGGTGGACCAGGACGCGGCCGGACAGGGCTATCTCGGCGTGACCTATGCCGTGCGCCACCATGCCGGCGAGGACGTGCCGGCCGAGACGCTGGTGCCGGCCCGCCTCATCACGGCCAATGACTACCCGAACAGCGCGCGATGAACGGCTCCCCCCATTCCCCCCAAGGCCGGGATGGACCGAAACCGCCAGTCCTCAACATCGGCCGCAAATTTCTCGCCTATCTGCTGGTGCTCTCGGTGCTGCCCCTCGGCCTTCTGGGGTTCGTCTCCTATCAGGTCGCCCGCACCATCGTGACCAGCCAGATCGCCAGCTTTTCCCAGGAGCTGCTCGGCCTCCAGGTGGACTATCTGGGCCTTGAGACCCAACAGATCGAGACGCTGCTCGCCAACATCGCCGGCGTCCAGGCGATCGTGAACACCCTGACCAACGAGCCGCCCGCCGGAGACGATTACAGCCGCCTCGTCACCCAGGCGCGCATCGGCTACATCCTGAACAGCTTCCTGTCGATGCGCGGTCTGGTGGCCATCGACATCCTCACCGGCAGCGGCAACCATTATCATGTCGGCGACACCCTGGCCGTGTCCGGTCCCGTGCCGGAGCGCCGGCAGGCCCTGTTCGACCAGATGGGCACCTCCGGCAACCGCGCCCAGTGGCTGGGGGTGATCGACAATCTGAACAGCGCCATCACCGGCGGCAAGGTGGTGGCCGTCGCCAAGCGGATCTGGCGCCTCAACCGGACGACCCTGGCCGAGGACACCGTCGCCCTCATCATCGTCAGCTACGCCACCTCCGAACTCTATGACCATTTCAGCCGCGCCGTCGTTGGCGAGGGCGGCTATCTGATGGTCATCGACCACAAGGGCGATCTGGTCTTCTCTCCCGACGAGGCCCGCATCGGCACGCCGGCCCCCGACAGCGTCCGGGCCGGGCTGGCGGCGGGCCAGCCCCGGTTCATCGCCCAGGTCGACGGCACCTCGGTGCTGGTGAACGCCATGAACGCGCCCCAGACGGGCTGGACGGTGCTGACCGCCGTGCCGCTCGCCACCATCAACGCGCCGGCCAACACCATCGCCCTGACCGTGACCGCGGTGCTGATCGTCTGCCTGCTGCTGGTGGCCGGCGCCGGCTATTTCTATTCCCGCGGCGTGGTGGTGCCGATCCGCCACATCACCGAGCGCTTCAAGGCCTTCCAGACCGGCGAGACCGGCCCGACCCGGCCGCTGCCGGTCTCGGGGCGCGACGAGATCGCCGAGCTGACGCGCTGGTTCAACACCTTTCTGGAGACCGCCCAGCGCCAGCGCGAGAGCGAGGCGGCCCTGCGCGAGAGCGAGGAGCGCTATGCGCTCGCCATCCGCGCGGCCAATGACGCCCTGTGGGACTGGAACCTCGTCACCCACGACATCTATGTCTCGCCGCGCTGGAAGATGATGCTCGGCCATGGCGAGGACGAGATCGGCCGCTCGCCCCGGGAGTGGATCGACCGCATCCATCCCCATGACCGCTCCGCCGTGATCGCGGCGGTCCGCGACCATCTGGCCGGCCGCACGCCCTATCTGGAGAGCGAGCACCGGCTGATGGCCGCCGACGGCACCTATGTCTGGGCGCTCGCCCGCGGGCTGGCGGTGCGCTCGGCCGATGGCCGCCCGACCCGCATGGCCGGTTCCCACTCCGACATCACCGCCCGCAAGCGCGCCGAAGAGCAGCTCCGCCACGATGCCAGCCACGACGTGCTGACCGGGCTCATCAACCGGCGGGCCCTGTTCGGCCTCCTGTCCCAGGCCCTGGCGGACGGCGAGCGCCGCAAGACCCGCACGGGGCTGCTGATGCTCGACCTCGATCATTTCAAGGACATCAACGACACCCTCGGCCATGATCGCGGCGATGCCATCCTGGTGGCCACCGGGCAGATGCTGACCCGGGTGGTGCGCCATCAGGACCGGGTGGCCCGCCTCGGCGGCGACGAATTCGCCATCCTGTGCCAGGATCTGGAACAGGGCGTGCAGCTGGCCGATGTCGGCGCCCGGCTGGTGGCGGCCTTCCAGCATCCCCTCGATGTCGGCGAGGACCGGTTCTCGATTTCCGTCAGCGTCGGCATCGCCGTCGGCGAGCCCGGCGACAGCGCCGATGACCTGATGCGCGAGGCCGACCTTGCCCTCTACGAGGCCAAGCGCGAGGGCCGCAACCGCTACGCCTTCTTCGACGCCCCGCTGGAAGAGGCGGCGCGGGACCGGCTCGAGGTGGAGACCGCCCTGCGCAGCCAGCCGATGGCCAGCGCCCTCCGGCTGATGTTCCAGCCCCAGGTGACCACCCGCAGCCGCATCATCGACCGGTTCGAGGCCCTCGCCCGCTGGGAAAAGCCCGACGGCACGCTGCTGACCCCGGACATCTTCATCCCGGCAGCCGAGCGCTGCGGCCTGATCCACGATCTCACCCGCACGGTGCTGTCCAAGGCCCTCGATTCGCTCGCCATCCTCGACGCCGCCTCGGACCGGCGCATGCCCGGCATCGCCGTCAACCTGTCGGCCATCGATCTGGAACATGCCGATTTCGCCGGCGAGACCATCGCCGAGCTGGCCCGCCGGGGGGTCGATCCGTCGCGCATCGAGTTCGAGATCACCGAGAGCATCCTGCTGCGCACCACGCCGGCGGTGTCGGAGAACATCCGCCGGCTGGGCGCCGCCGGCTGCCGCTTCGCCCTCGACGATTTCGGCACCGGCT
>JBBSSF010000303.1:0-5196 GCA_038242345.1 Hyphomicrobiales bacterium | reverse complement strand
GTCGCCAGCCGTTCCCACATGACGGCGGAAACAAAAGACTACCTGACCCGGCATGGACTGGAAAATTTTGTCTCCGTCGGCTCGTCCCTGAAATTCTGTCGTGTCGCCGACGGAACGGCGGATCTCTATCCTCGCCTCGGTCGCACGATGGAGTGGGACACGGCCGCCGGCGACGCGATCCTGCGCGCGGCGGGCGGCCGGGTGGTCACTCTCGATGGCCGGCCGCTCGCCTATGGCAAGCGCGGTCAGGCGACGGATTCCGATTTCGCGAACCCCTGGTTTATCGCAGCCGGCGGGATCGATCCGCTGATCTAGACGCCGCGCTCACGGCTGACTGACCGGGGCGCGCAGGGAAATACCTGGGCGCCCATGGCCATCGACCGCTATTCGCATCTGAAGCGTCTGGAAGACGAGAGCATCCACATCCTGCGCGAAGTGGTGGCCGAAGTCTCCAATCCGGTGATGCTCTATTCCATCGGCAAGGATTCGGCCGTGATGCTGCATCTGGCCCGGAAGGCATTCTTCCCGGGCCGGCTGCCCTTTCCGTTGCTGCACGTGGATACGACGTGGAAGTTCCGCGACATGATCGCCTTCCGCGACGAGACGGCGCGCCGGATCGGCGCCGAGCTGATCGTCCACACCAATCCGGACGGGCTGGCCCAGAACATCAACCCGTTCGACCATGGCTCGTCCTTCTACACCCACATCATGAAGACCGAGGCGCTGAAGCAGGCTCTCGACAAGTATGGCTTCGATGCCGCCTTTGGCGGGGCCCGGCGCGATGAGGAAAAGAGCCGCGCCAAGGAGCGCATTCTTTCCTTCCGCGATGCCAACCATGGCTGGGATCCCAAGAACCAGCGGCCGGAACTGTGGAATCTCTATAATGGCCGGGTGCGGGCAGGGGAGTCCATCCGCGCTTTCCCGCTCTCAAACTGGACAGAGCTGGACATCTGGCAATATATCCTGGCCGAAGACATTCCCATCGTGCCGCTCTACTTCGCCGCCGAGCGCCCGGTGGTGGAGCGCGATGGCCAGCTCATCATGGTGGACGACGACCGGTTTCGCCTGCGGCCCGGCGAGGTGCCTCAGAACCGGCGCGTCCGCTTCCGCACCCTCGGCTGCTATCCGCTGACGAGCGCGGTGGATTCCGACGCGACGACGCTTGCCGACATCGTGGCCGAGATGCTGGTGGTGCGCACTTCCGAGCGCGCCGGCCGCCTCATCGACCATGACGAGGCCGGCTCCATGGAAAAGAAGAAGCGCGAGGGCTATTTCTGATGACCGCCGCTGCCCTGAAGGTTGCCGCCCCGCCGTCCGACGCCCTCGTCGACTATCTGGAGGCCCAGGAGCGCAAGGGGCTGCTGCGCTTTCTCACCTGCGGCTCGGTGGATGATGGCAAGTCCACCCTCATTGGCCGTCTGCTCTATGATGCCAAGCTGCTGTTCGAGGATCAGCTGGCGACGCTGGAGCGGGAATCGCGCCGGATCGGCACCGCCGGCGATGACATCGACTTCGCCTTGCTGGTGGATGGACTTGAGGCCGAGCGCGAGCAGGGCATCACCATTGATGTCGCCTACCGGTTTTTCGCCACCAGCGCGCGCAAGTTCATCGTCGCCGACACCCCCGGCCACGAGCAGTACACCCGCAACATGGTGACGGGGGCGTCCACGGCCGATCTCGCCATCCTGCTGGTGGATGCCCGCCATGGCATCCGTGCCCAGACCCGGCGCCATGCCTTCCTCGCCTCGCTGCTCGGCGTGCGGCATCTGGTGCTGGCCATCAACAAGATCGATCTCGTCGATTACAGCGCTGTGCGCTTCCGGGAGATCGCGGCCGAGTTCGAGGCGATGGCCGGGAAATTCCGCTTCGAAAGCCGGGTGGCGATCCCGATCTCGGCCCGCTTCGGCGACAATGTCAGCAGCCGCTCCGCCGCCATGCCGTGGTATGACGGCCCGACCCTGATCGGCCATCTGGAGACGGTGCCGGTCGATGATGACCGGGCGGAGAAGCCTTTCCGCTTCCCGGTGCAGTGGGTCAACCGGCCGAATCTCGATTTCCGCGGCTTCTCCGGCACCATCGCCTCGGGCACCGTGCGCCCCGGCGATCGCATCGCCGTGGCCGCGTCCGGCCGCACCACCACGGTCGCCCGCATCGTCACCGCCGATGGCGATCTCGCCGAGGCCCGGGCCGGCGCCGCCGTCACCCTGACGCTTGCCGACGAGGTCGACATCTCCCGCGGCGACGTGCTGGCGCCCGCGACCGCCCGGCCGGAGGTTTCCGACCAGGTCTCGGCCACCCTCGTGTGGATGGCCGACCAGCCGCTTCTGCCCGGCCGGCCCTATCTCCTGAAGATCGGCGGCCGCACGGTGACGGCCAGCGTGACGGCCATCAAATACCGCATCGACATTAACAGCGCCTTTGAGCATCTGGCCGCAAGAGACTTGAAACTCAACGAGATTGCCGTCTGCAATCTGGCGCTCTCCGGCCCCATCGCCTTCGACGCCTACGAGGTCAACCGGGCCACCGGCGCCTTCATCCTGATCGACCGGCTGACAAATGCCACCGTTGGGGCCGGCACGCTCTCCTTCGGCCTCAGGCGTGCCACGAACATCCACTGGCAGGCCCTTGATGTCACGAAGGAAAGCCGCGCTGCCCAGAAGGGCCAGAAGCCGGCCGTGGTGTGCTTCACCGGTCTGTCGGGCTCGGGCAAGTCGTCGATCGCCAACATCGTCGAGCGCAAGCTGCAGGCCGAGGGCCGGCATACCATGCTGCTCGATGGCGACAATGTCCGCCATGGCCTCAACCGGGATCTGGGCTTCACCGAGGTCGACCGGGTGGAGAATATCCGCCGCGTCGGCGAGGTCGCGCGGCTGTTCGTCGAGGCCGGGCTGATCGTCCTCGTGTCCTTCATCTCGCCCTTCCGGGCGGAGCGGCGGCTGGCCCGCGAGCTGGCCGGCGACGACACCTTCATCGAGGTGTTCGTCGACACCCCCGTCGATGTCTGCCGCGCCCGGGATGTGAAGGGGCTCTATGCCCGGGCCGATGCCGGCCTCATCCGCAACTTCACCGGCGTCGACAGCCCTTATGAGGCGCCGGAAAATCCCGAGATCCGTCTCGACACCACGGCGGCGGATCCGGAGAAGCTGGCCGATGACCTGATCGCGCTTCTCAGGGAACGTGGCGTGCTCGGGTGATACCGAAAGATCCTTGAAAAGGACTCTTTGGTATTCCGGTGCAGATTTTCCATGCGATTGGCGCATATGGAAAATCTGCTGACCTTCAGGCGCGTGGGTGCGGTCAGCACTTGCGCGCCTGGCATGAAGGACTTCCGGGGGTGACTGCCCCCGGAGCCCCCGTCCGGGAGGACCAGCCTCCCGGCCCCTTCAGTTTTTCGTCAGAAGCGGTAGCGGCTCATCGAGAGGTCGTCGGCGTTCACCTCCGGGGTGTTGCCGGAGATGATGTCGGTGAGCACCTTCGCCGAGCCGCACGACATGGTCCAGCCGAGCGTGCCGTGGCCGGTGTTGAGATAGAGGTTCGGCCGTCCCGCCGCGCCGATCACCGGCGGGCTGTCCGGCGTCATCGGCCGCAGGCCGGTCCAGAAGGTCGCCGCCCCGACATCGCCGGAGCCGGGGAAGAGGTCGGTCAGCACGTGGACCAGGGTCTCCCGGTTCTTCTCCTTCAGCTTCAGGAGATAGTCGCTGACCTCCGCCATGCCGCCGACGCGGATGCGGCTGTCGAACCGGGTGATGGCCACCTTGTAGGTCTCGTCGAGCAGCGTCGAGACCGGCGCATGCTCCTCGTCGGTGATCGGCACGGTGATGGACGAGCCCTTCACCGGATAGACCGGCAGCGCGACCCCCAGCGGGCGCACCAGGAAGGGCGTGAACGAGCCCATGGCCGCCACATAAGCATCCGCCCGGAGCACGCCGGCCGAGGTGTCGACGCCGGTGACGCTGGCCACATCGACGATCAGGGAGCGCACCGCCGTCGAATAGAGGAAGGTGACGCCGATCTCCTCGGCCATCTTCGCCAGCCGGGTGGTGAACAGGTGGCAGTCGCCGGTCTCGTCATTGGGCAGCCGCAGGCCGCCGGCGATCTGGGCGGCGGAGAATTTGAGCCCCGGTTCCGCCGCCACGCAGCCGGCCCGGTCCAGAACCTCGAAGGCCACGCCGAACTGGCGCAGCACATCCAGGTCCTTGCCGATGGCGTCCACCTGCTTCTGGGTGCGGAACAGCTCCAGCGTGCCCTGGGCGCGGGCGTCATAGAGAATGCCGGTTTCCTCGCGCAGTGCCTTCAGCACGTCGCGGGAATATTCGGCAATGGGCACCATCCGGCTCTTGTTGCGATTGTAGGCGCTGCTCGTGCAGTTGCCGAGCATGCGCAGCATCCACCACCATTGCCGCCAGTCCATCTGCGGCATGATGCTGAGCGGCCCATGCTTCATCATCAGCCACTTGATGGCCTTCAGCGGAATGCCGGGCGCCGGCCACGGCGTCGAATAGCCCGGCGAGATCTCGCCGGCATTGCCGAAGCTGGTCTCCATGGCGGCTGCGGGCTGGCGCTCCACCACCGTGACATCATGACCGGCACGGGCGAGGAAATAGGCCGTGGTCACGCCGACAACGCCGGCGCCGAGAACGATGACTTTCACCGGAAGCCCTCCTGGCGGCCCGCCCCGGGGAGGTTGCCGGGCTTAGGCCGTTGTGCATTGCGACAGGATCGACTGGAGTGCCTTGCCGCGCAAGGACAAAGGTCAAACCCGTCCGGGGTTGTCCCCGGTTTTGCGATCACAAATCGCCGCATCGGTAATCGCGCGGACTAGGCAGGGGGCGTCCCGACCCCCAAGCCAGAGAAACCGGGTGTTGCATCGGGCACCGGTTGCGGGCACCACGTCCCGAGAGGACGGCCCGACGCCCGGGCGGACATGGAAAGGCGGACGGCGACCCCGTCCGGATGACGGCAGACCGATGACGCGCGTGCTGATCCTCCAGGGCCATCCGACCCCGGGCGGGGGCCATTATTGTCATGCGCTCGGGGCGGCCTATGCCGCCGGCGCCCGGGATGCCGGCCATGAGGTGCGCGAGATTCTCACCGGCGACATCGACTTCCCGCTGATCGCCTCCACCGAGGACTGGCGCACCGCCGTGCCGCCGCCGGAAATCGCCGCCGCCCAGGAGGCCATCCTGTGGGCGGAGC
>JBBSSF010000302.1:0-5199 GCA_038242345.1 Hyphomicrobiales bacterium | reverse complement strand
CTGGCAGGATGTGCGCGAACTGATCGATGCCGGGCTTGATGTCTGGACCACGCTGAATGTCCAGCATCTGGAAAGCCTCAATGATGTGGTGCAGCGCATTTCCGGGGTGCGGGTGCGCGAGACCGTGCCGGACGGCGCGCTGGCCGGGGCCGACCTGATCCTCGTCGACCTGCCACCGGAGGAACTCCTGAAGCGGCTGGCCGAGGGCAAGGTCTATCTGGCGGAGACCGCCGACCGGGCGCGGCAGAACTTCTTCAAGCCCACCAACCTGACGGCGCTGCGCGAGCTGGCGCTGCGGGCCGTGACCGCGCGGGTCGACAGCGATCTCGTCGAGCACATGCAGGGCGGCGCCATCGAGGGCCCGTGGGCGGCGGGCGAGCGCCTGCTGGTCTGCGTCGGTCCGGATGCCTTCTCGCGCCAGATCGTCCGCCATGCCCGGCGCCTGGCCGACCTGACGGACGCCGCGTGGTTCGCCGTCACGGTGGAGCGGCCCGGCAGCGACCCGGCGCCCGAGGCGCGTCGCGCCGCCGGGGATGCGCTGCGGCTGGCCGAAAGTCTCGGGGCGGAAACCCGGGCGCTGGTGGCGAGCGACCTCGCCGCCGAGATCCTGCGCCTCGCCCGGTTCGAGAATGTCACCCAGATCGTCATCGGCCGGGCCCACACCTCGGCGCTCAAGCGGCTGTTCCGATCCTCCCTGGCCGATGCCCTCATCCGTCAGGCCGATGGCATCGCCGTGCATGTGGTGACGCTGCCGGCGGAGGAGACGCCGCACCGCGGCCTTGCCGGCCTGCGCCGGCACCTGCCGGCGCCGGGGCCGATGGGGGACTATCTGGTCGCCGCCCTCGGGGTGGCCGGCGCGGTGCTGGTGGGCGTCGGGCTCACCCGGCTGGTGGCGCTGCCGAACGTGTCGATGCTGTTCCTGATGGCGGTGCTGCTGCCGGCGCTGCGCTCCGGCGTCGGCCCGGCAGTGTTCGCCTCTGCCCTGTCCTTTGCCGCCTACAATTTCTTCTTCATCGACCCGCGCTACACCTTCACCATCGCCCGGCCGCACGAGCTGCTGGCGCTGGCGATCTTCCTGGTGATCGCGGTGCTGATCTCGGCGATCGCCGGCCGGGCGCGGGCCCAGACCGAAGCGGCGATCCGGCGCGTGCGGGCGATCCGCCGGCTCTACGAGTTCACCCGCAAGCTCTCCTCGGTCGCCGGCCGGGATGATGTGGCCGAGGCGGCCGCGACCGAGATCCATGCGCTCACCGGCCGGGCAACCGTGCTGCTGATGGCCGAGGGCACGGATCTCGCGATCATTTCCGCCTGGCCGCCGGAGGACCGGCTGGACACGGCCTCCCTCAGCGCGGCCCGCTGGGCCTTCACCCGGCGCGAGCCCGCGGGCACCGGCACCGCCACCCTGCCAACGGTGCCGTGGCTGTTCCTGCCCCTGGTCGCGCGGGAGACGGCCATCGGGGTGATCGGCGTCGAGGACGCAGCCGAGAGCCAGCCGCTGGATGCGGAGCGGCGCGGCCTCGTCACCTCGCTGACCGGGCAGACGGCCATCGCCCTCGACCGGGCGCGGCTGGCGGTGGAGATCGATGCAGCCCGGGCGGCGGCCGAGACCGAACGGGTGCGCAACATCCTGCTCGCCTCCATCAGCCATGATTTCCGCACGCCGCTGTCTGCCATCCTCGGGTCTGCCACGAGCCTGATGTCGCTCGGGGAAAAGCTGGCGCCAGCGCAGCGGGCCGATCTGCTGGCGATGATCCGCGACGAGGCGGAGCATCTGGACGGGATGGTGCGCAATCTCCTGGCCATGACCCGGCTGGAGGCCGGCGCCCTCGACATCCGCATGGACTGGACGGACCTCTCCGAGATCCTGCACCGGGTGGTCGTGCTGGCGCGCCGGCGCGGCGCGCCCCAGAGCTTTTCCTTCGCCATCCCGGGCGACCTGCCGCTGGTGCGGGCCGATCCGGCGCTGATCGAACAGGCGATCGGCAATCTCGTCGGCAATGCCGTGCATCATGCCGGCGCCGAGGCCCATGTGATCCTTGCCGCCACGGTCCGCGACGGGCAGGCAGTCCTCTGCGTGACCGATGACGGGCCGGGGGTTCCGGCCGACCTGCTGCCGCATATCTTCGAGAAATTCGTCCACGCCCCCCGGGCGGGTGGCGATGGCGGCGAGGGAACCGGGCTCGGGCTGGCGATCGCCCGCGGCATTGCCGAAGCCCATGGCGGAACGCTCGTCGCGGAAAGCCCGGTCGGGAATGGACGCGGCGCGCGCTTCGTCTTCACGCTGCCCATGGGGGAGAGAGCGGATGGTGACGGTTCTGGTGGTCGATGACGAGGCGGCGATCCACCGCTTTCTCGAACCGACGCTGGTGGCGGAAGGCTATCAGGTGGTGCGCGCGATGACCGGCGGCCGGGCGCTGGAGCTGGCCGCCGCCGAGCGTCCCGATCTCGTGCTTCTGGATCTCGGGCTGCCCGATCTCGATGGCAAGGAGGTACTGCGCCGGCTGCGGATCTGGTCGTCCGTTCCGGTGGTGGTGCTGTCAGCCCGGGACCGGGAGGCCGAGAAGATCGCCGCTCTCGATCTCGGCGCGGATGATTTCGTCAACAAGCCGTTCGGGGTCGGCGAACTTTTGGCGCGCCTGCGCGCCGCGCTGCGCCATGCGCGCGACACCGGGCCCGCGGAGATCCGCTGCGGTGACCTGGAAATCGATCTGGCGCGCCGGCAGGTCACCCGGGCCGGCAGCCTGATCCATCTGACCAAGCGCGAATTCGACCTGCTCGCCCTTCTCGCCCGCCATGCCGGCAGCGTGATGACGCACCGGGCGATCATGGCGGCGATCTGGGGCCCGGCGCACACGGAGGATACGCAATATCTGCGCGTCTATATCAGCCAGCTGCGCCAGAAGCTCGGCGATGTCTCCGGCTCCGGGCCGATCCTGACCGAGCCCGGGATCGGCTACAGATTTGCGGATCAATCGACATGAGACCAGGCGCACGAAGGGGCTGCCCGCACCGTGCACCTGAAGGATAGCGGATTTCTCATATGCACCAATGGCATGATAAATCCGCATCGGAATGCCAACGGATCCTTTTCAAGGACCTTTGGCATGAGCCGCCTGGACCAGGAGCGTCCGGACGGCGGTCCGGCTGCCGCCGATGACGCTGCGGCCCCCTCCCCGGCCCGCGCGCGCCGGACCGGTCCGGACGGGCGACCGGACCCGCCCGGACCCAGGCTCTCAGCCTGCCGCCGCGATGACATCAAGGGCGCTGCCGACGATGACCGGCAGGTTCGAGGCGATGCGCAGCCCGCTTTCCGGATTGGAGGCATTGCCCGAGAGCGCGCGCTTCTTCACCCCCTGGAGGATCGCCGCCACCCGGAAGAAGGAGAAGGCCAGCGCGAAGGTCCAGGCCGACAGGTCCCCCATCCCGACCCGCTCGCAGTAGCGCGCGACATAGGCCTCCTCCGAGGGAATGCCGAGGGCGGTGCGGTCGAGCCCGCCGAGCCCCCGGAGCGGCCCGTCATTGGGCAGGCGCCACTGCATGCACTGATAGGCGAGATCGGCCAGCGGATGGCCAAGCGTCGACAGCTCCCAGTCGAGAATGGCCAGAACCCGGGCCTCGTCGGGATGGAAGATCAGGTTGTCGATGCGGAAGTCACCATGCACGATGGCCGAGCGCCCATCATCGGCCGGAATGTTCGCCTCCAGCCAGGCGATGAGATCGTCCATGCCGGGCAGCACCCCGGTTTCCGAGGCGCGGTACTGGCTGGTCCAGCGCCCCATCTGGCGGGCGAAATAGTTGCCGGGCCGGCCATAGTCGGCAAGCCCCGCCGCCGCCGGGTCGACACCGTGCAGGGCGGCCAGCGCCCCGTTCATGGCATCATAGATCGCCGCGCGCCCGGCGGGATCGAGCTCCGGCAGGGCCGGATCCCAGAAGATCCGCCCCGGCACATGGGCCATGACATAGAAATCCGTGCCGATCACCGCCGGATCGTCGCAAAAGGCGAGCATCGGCGCCACGGGCACCGGCGTGCCGGCCAGCGCCTTCTGCACCCGATATTCCCGGTCGATGGCATGGGCGGAGGGCAGCAGCGGGCCCGAGGGCCTGCGCCGCAGCACATAGCTGCCCGAGGCCGCGTCGATGCGGTAGGTCGGGTTCGACTGGCCGCCGGGAAATTTCACCAGCCGCGCCGGCCCGCGAAAGCCCGGCACATGGGCCGCGAGGAACCCGGCCGGCAGCGGAATGTCCACGTCGGACGGACGCTCGGTCACCGCGCCGGAGCTCATGCCTCGGCCTCCAGATAGGGCCGCAGCTCGGCCTTGGCGATGACCTGACGATGGACGGCATCGGGACCATCGGCAAAGCGCAGGGTGCGCAGGCCGGTCCACATCCGCGCCAGCGGAAAATCCTGGCTGACGCCGGCGCCGCCATGGATCTGCATCGCCTCGTCGGTGACCTTCAGCGCCATGCGCGGCGCCACCACCTTGATCTGGGAAATCCACGGCGCCGCCGCGCGCGGGCTGGCGGTATCCATCATGTAGGCGGCCTTCAGGCAGAGCAGGCGCGCCATCTCGATCTCCATCCGGCACTCCGCGATGATGTCGCGGTTGGCGCCGAGCAGGGCCAGCGGCTTGCCGAAGGCGGTGCGCGAGACCGCGCGCCGGCACATCAGCTCCAGCGCCCGTTCGGCCTGGCCGATGGCGCGCATGCAATGATGGATGCGGCCCGGCCCGAGCCGGCCCTGGGCGATCTCGAAGCCGCGGCCGCGACCGAGGACGAGGCTGTCCTTGGGCACGCGCACGCCGGTCAGCCGGATATGCATGTGGCCGTGCGGCGCATCATCCTGGCCGAAGACCTGCATCGGCCGCAGGACCTCGATGCCCGGCGCATCCGACGGCACGAGGATCATCGAATGGCGCTGGTGCCGGCCGGCGTCCGGGTCGGTCAGCGCCATGACGATGAACAGCCGGCAGCGCGGATCGCCGGCGCCGGAGGCCCACCATTTCTCGCCGTCCAGCACCCATTCGTCGCCCTCCAGCCGGGCCTGAAGGCGGATGTTGGTGGCATCCGACGAAGCCTCGCCGGGCTCGGTCATCAGATAGGCCGAGCGGATCTCGCCGGCCAGCAGCGGCTCCAGCCAGCGGCTCTTCTGGGCGTCCGAGCCGAAGCGCTCCAGAACTTCCAGGTTGCCGGTGTCGGGCG
>JBBSSF010000301.1:0-5208 GCA_038242345.1 Hyphomicrobiales bacterium | reverse complement strand
GATGCCGGCGGCGGCGGCCAGTTCGGTGATCGACAGGCCGGTCATGCGCCGCAGGGCGCGGATCTGGAGGCCGATCGCCTTTTCCAGCGTGCGCCCGGCCGCGGCCGGCGGGGCACCCGAGCCGGTGGCGACATCCTCGCCCTCGTCCGGGCCCGGCGGGGGCCCCGGGTCACGGGTCATGGCTGAACTCCTTGCGAGATCCCCGGGACCAGCGACGGCTTCCCGAGCTGCGCGACCGGCCGGGCCCCTCCCCTCTCCCGGAAGCGCCGGGCACTCCGCGGGCGGGCCAGCGCATTTCCGACGCGCCGCGGTCACCCCTCCGGGCAAAGAAAATGCCCGTCTCCCCGACCGCCGTGCGCAGGCTCCACCAACTGCCCCCCGCACCGGACCGGCCGGAAAAGGTGCCCGCCCGGCAGCGCCGGAGAACAGTCGGGGCCGCCCTCGGACACGCCACCGGCTCCGCATCCCAAGCCCCCGGACAGAGGCCATCAGCGGCCGGACGTGCGCCCGGGCAAGGTCATACCAGGCGCACGAAGTGCTGACCGCACCGTGCACCTGAAGAACAGCAGATTTCTCATATGCCCCAAGGACATGAGAAATCCGCATCGGAATACCAAAGAGTCCTCTTCGAGGATCTTTGGTATCAGTCGCGGCGCGACAGGCGCTGGATTTCCGCCTGCACCAGCCGCTCCACCAGGGACGGCAGATTGCGGTCGAGCCAGGCGCTGACCATCGGCCGCATGAGATCCTTCACCAGATCCTCGATGGTCTGGGACTGGCGCGACACGACCACGGACCCGAGCGAGCCGAACGCCGATTCCACCGCATGCTCGGCCGCCTGGGACAGCAGGCGATCGGCAGGCAGAGCCGCCGGCGCAGCCGGCGCCGGCCGCGCGACGGCAGCGGCAGCCGGCTCGCCCGCCGTGGTGCCCCGCAGCGACGGCATCGCCCGCGCCGGAGCGGCGGGACGGGGGGCAACCGCCGGCCGCGGCGTGACGGCCGGGGCGCGCTCGACCCGGGCCGGCGCGGCTCCAGGCGTCTGGACTTCCCGCCGGGTGGTCGTTGCGACCGCACGGGGCGCGGGCGCGCCCTCGGGATCCGCCAGCGACACGGTCCGGGCCGCCTGCTCGAAGCCTTCGAGGAACCCTCGCGAGATCGCCGGGTCCGCCGCGGACCTGTCGGCATCGGCGGGCGTCTCGCCGTCCGAGATGATCCGGCGGATCGATTCCAGGACGTCGTCCATCGAGAATTCCTGAGCCTGCCCGGTCTTCATGGCGCATCCTTCACCAGGCTCGCCGCCGGACAATCCGTCCGTCAGGCGAATCACACTTCATACCAGGCCCCCAAGTGCCGACCGCACCCACGCGCCTGAAGAACAACGGATTTCTCATATGTACCAAGGACATGAGAAATCCGCACCGGACTATCAAAGGATCCTCTTCAAGGACCTTGGATATCACATATCGAATCCGGCATCGGAGCCGGATGCAACCGCCGTCGCGCAAGCTGCGACCATCGGCACATCCCGCTCACCTTCCCGAATCCGGCTCCGGCCGGCGGACGGGCTGGCCCGCCGGACGAAAGGGAGAGAGGGAGCTGATCGGATCAGCGACCGTCGGGGGTCCGCATCCCGCCCCAGCTGTCGCGCACGTCCTTGTAATGCGCCGTGGAGTTGTAGATCTTCACCGGCAGCTTCAGGCTCTCGGCATCGAGATAGCCCATGGACGCAAGCAGCGTGTAGGCGGCGACGACGCTGTCGCGCTCGGCCTGCACCAGCAGCATGCGGGAATTCACGAGGGCGGTCTGGGCGTTCAGCACGTCGAGGGTGGTGCGCTGGCCGACCTTCTGCTCCTCGATGGTTCCTTCGAGGGCAAGCTGGTTGGCGACCACCGACGACCGGGCCGCGGCGATCTGGGCATCGGCAGCCTGGAGGCCACCCCAGGACGACACGATCTGGGCGCGCACCTGATCGCGCACCAGATCCACCTGGGTGCGCGCATAGCCGAGATCTTCCTTGGCCTGGCGGACCTGGCTGGAGATCTGGCCGCCGGTATAGATCGGCACGCTCAGATTGAGCGACACCGTGGCCGAATCGAGCCGCCCGGCGCCCGAGGGCGACGTCGGCGAGAAGGTCGTCCCGACGCTGCCGCCGAGATTGACCGTCGGCAGGGACTGGCCTTCGAGCACCTTCACGTTGAAGGCGGCGACATCGACATTGAAGGTGGAGGCAAGGATGGCCGGATGCTTCTTCTGGCCGGACTTCAGCGCCGTGTCCACCGACTTCGGCATGATCTTGCCGGTCAGGTCCCGCATCACCGGCTTCTTGGGATCGAGGCCGATCACCTGCCGGAAGGTCGCCTTGGCGGCTTCCAGATTGGCCTTGGCGGCAGCGACCTTGGCCACCGCGTCGGCCTGGTTGGCTTCCGCCTGGGCGACGTCGGTCCGGGTGCCCTCGCCGACCTCGAACCGGTCGCGGTTGGAGCGCACCTGCTCGTCCATGAAGGCGAGGTTGCTTTCCTGCAGCGAGACGATCGACGTCGCCTGGATCACGTCCATGAAGGAGGTGACCGCGCTGAGCAGCACCGACTGTTCGGTGTTGCGCAGGCTTTCGCGCTGGGCCCGCACGGAGCTTTCCGCCTGGCTGACGGAGTTCTCGGTCCGGAAGCCCTTGAACAGCGGCTGGGTGAGCTGGAGGGCGATCGCCACCGGGTTGGAATTGTAGTTGCCGCGCACATATTGCGGGCCGCCGGTGGCATAGGCGGTGGTGGCGCTGGCGGCGACGGTGGCGCTCACCTGGGGCCGGTAGCCCGACAGCGCCAGCGGGACATTCTCGTCCACCGCGCGCAGCTGGGCCCGGGCGGAATTGAGCTGCGGATTGTTGTTGTAGGCGGCCGCAAGCGCATCCGGCAGCGTCTGTGCCCGGCCCGGGGCCGACGTCATCACGCTGGCTGCCAGAACCGCGGCACCTGCGAGCAGCATTCTCCGGACGAAGCACACCGTTCCAGATTCCACGCTCGTACCCCTTCCGCTCCGACGTCACCCGGCCCCATCCGGCTCCGCGAGATACGCACGCGGACACCGCCAGGCGACGAGACTGATACAAACCCGAAACCAGTCGGCGGACTGGTGCTCCGGGCGCTTGGGCGGCCACGCTGACAGCCACGTTAATGCGCCCTTAACCTATCGACCGGGACCGACCTCGGCGAGAGTGCCGGAAGGGGCAATCCACGCTTTTCCCCGCCCTGAGGCATAGCGGCAACAGGCGATGCGCACCCCCGAAAACACCGATGGCGCCGCCCCGACCGGGACGGCGCCATCCGGATTGTCAGCCGGATCGGGCGCAGCCGCGCCCGATCCGCTCAGAACACGAAGGTCTTGGCCTTCTCGAAGCCCGGCAGGCGCTTCACCGCGGCATTGAACACGGTGCGCGTCGAGAGCCCGCCGGCCGAGCGCGTGTACACCCGCACGAAGGCTGCCCCGCCGACCCCTTCCACCACGACCAGACGGCCGTTCTCGGCCAGATGGCCGAGGAGGGTGTCGAGATTGGTCTCCACCGCACCTTCGACGAGAATCAGGTCATAGGGCGCCCCGGCGCTCCAGCCGGCATCCAGCGGCCCGGTCGCCACCGTCACATTGTCGAGGCCGGCGAGCTTCTCGCGCGCCACCGCCGACAGCGCCGGGTCGACATCGAGCGAAACCACCGAGCGGGCCAGCCGCGAAAGCACGGCCGCGCCATAGCCGGTGGCATCGCCCACCAGAAGCACGCGGTCGGCCGGCGTCGGCTCGGCCAGACCGACCAGACGCGCGAACACGCCGGTGCGCATCAGATAACGCCCGTTGCCCAGATCCACATCGAGATCAAGATAGGCGTTCTGCACCTTGTCCGCCGGCACGAAGGCCTCGCGCGGCACGCTCTCAAGGGCCGCCAGCAAGGGGAGATCCGTCACGTCGACGGTGCGCACCTGGCAGTCCACCATCTGGCGACGCACATCCTCGAAATCGTCCATCGTCCGCCCCGCTTCCGAATTGCCCGGGATTGTTCCCTCGCAGATAGCGCGCCGGGCGCCCCCCGCGCAAGGCGGCGCCACGTCGCGAAGGCGCATGAGCGGCACGGAACGCACTTTTTTCCAATGCGACGATTGCGCCCGCGACCGAACTGGGCCATGACAGCGCCGAACCGGAACGGACGTGGGCGGTCGGACGACGCGCGCGGCCGCTTTTTGTGTCCGTTCCCCCCGACTCTTTCCTCGCGATGCCTCCGGGCAGCCCCCGTCCCCGGCTTCAGCGCAAGCCCGCGCCGCAGGGAGGCTGCCGGGCCCCGTTCCGGGCCGGCCATCCGCACGAGATCCGCCGATCATGACCGATACGCCGTCCGCCGCCCGTCCGGCTCCCCGGATCAGCTTCGTGAGCCTCGGCTGCCCGAAGGCCCTCGTCGATTCGGAACGGATCCTCACCGGGCTCCGGGCCGAGGGCTACGAGATTTCCCGCAACCATGCCGGCGCCGACGTGGTCGTCGTCAACACCTGCGGCTTTCTCGACAGCGCCAAGGCGGAATCCCTGGAGGCCATCGGTTCGGCGCTCAGGGAAAATGGCAAGGTCATCGTCACCGGCTGCATGGGCGCCGACCCGACCGAGGTGCGCGCCGCCCATCCGGACGTGCTCGCCATCACCGGCCCCCAGGCCTACGAGAGCGTGATCTCGGCCGTGCACGAGGCGGTGCCGCCAGCCCATGACCCGTTCGTGGATCTGGTGCCGCCCCAGGGCATCCGCCTGACGCCGCGCCATTATGCCTATCTGAAGATCTCGGAAGGCTGCCACAACCGCTGCTCCTTCTGCATCATCCCGCAACTCCGGGGCGATCTGGTCAGCCGGCCCGCCGCCGACGTGCTGAAGGAAGCCGAAAAACTGGTGACGGCCGGCGTGAAGGAAATCCTGGTCATCAGCCAGGATACCTCCGCCTATGGCCTCGACATCCGCTATGCCGAAAGCCTGTGGAAGGACCGCGCCGTGCGCGCCCGCTTCCTCGATCTCGCCCGCGAGCTCGGCGAGATGGGGGTGTGGATCCGGCTCCATTATGTCTACCCCTATCCGCATGTGGATGAGGTGCTGGAGCTGATGGCGGCCGGCAAGGTACTGCCCTATCTGGATATTCCGTTCCAGCATGCGTCGCCGCGGGTCCTCAAGGCCATGCGCCGCCCGGCGGCCCAG
>JBBSSF010000300.1:0-5224 GCA_038242345.1 Hyphomicrobiales bacterium | reverse complement strand
GGTCCGGCCTGCCCGCCGGCGGCGGGGGTCTGCTGCGGACTGGCGGCGCGTGTCCGCCGGTCCGTCCTTCTTCGCTCCCTGTTGCCGGAGGCCCGACGTGACCGAGATCCGAACCGAAGCCGAGGCCATCCGCGCGCCTGCCCTGGAGCCGGTGCCCCATGGCTTCTTCACCCGCCGCGGCGGAGTCTCGTCCGGGATCTATGCCAGCCTGAACACCGGCCTCGGCTCCCGGGATGAGCGCGCGTCGGTGCTGGAAAACCGGGCGCGGGTGACCGCCCGCCTGGGCGCGACGGTGCTTGCCACGCCCTACCAGATCCATTCCCCGGATGCGGTGGTGGTGCGCGCGGCCTGGGCGCCGGGGGAGGGGCCCCAGGTGGACGGGGTGGTGACCGATGTCCCCGGGCTCGCCATCGGCGTGTCGAGTGCCGATTGCGGGCCGATCCTGTTTTCCGATCCCGTGGCCGGGGTGGTGGGGGCGGCCCATGCCGGCTGGCGCGGCGCCTTCGGCGGCGTGCTGGAAGCGACCCTCGACACCATGGAATCGATCGGCGCCGACCGCGGCCGCATCGTCGCGGTGCTCGGGCCGACGATTTCGGCTGCGGCCTATGAGGTCGGGCCGGAATTCCGCGACCGCTTCCTGGCGGCCGATGCGGACAATGCCCGCTTCTTCGTGCCCTCGGACCGGCCGGAGCATCACCGGTTCGACCTGCCGGCCTATATCGTTGCGCGGCTGACCCGGGCCGGCGCGGGGCAGGTGGCCGATCTCGGCCTGTGCACCTATGCGGATCCGGAGCGCTTCTATTCCTATCGCCGCATGACGCATCGCGGCGAAGCGGATTATGGTCGGCTCGTGGCCGCCATCACGCCCGCCCGATCCTGAGACCCGGAGCCTGTCCCGCATGTCCGTCCGCCACCCGTCCCGCCGTCTTGCCCTCCTGATGCTGGCGGGGCTTGCCGGCTGCGCCTCCCAGGGGAGCAATCTCTGGGGCGTGGTGACGCCGGCCGACATGGGCGGGCGGCAGCCGGTGGATCCGGCCGCGGCCACCTTCCGGCTGGAGCCGTTCACCGGCGGGCCGGGCAACACCCTCGACACGCTCGCGGCCGACATCCAGCGCGCGGCCGACCGGGCCGAGCTGAAGCTCGCCCGGCCGACCGATCCGCCGGCGACCTACCGGGTGAAGGGCCATCTGACTGCCATCGGCTCGGATCAGGGCACCACCGTCACCTATGTGTTCGATGTCTATGATGCCGCCGGCACGCGGGTGTACCGCTTCATCGGCAGCGAGCCCTCGGGGGCGACCGATGGCGATCCCTGGTCGGGGGTCAACAACGCGACCCTGGGCATCATCGCCGAGCGGACCGTGGAGACCCTGAAGGCCTGGCTGCACGGCGCCATCCGGCGCTGAGGAAAAGGCCCGGGGATCCGGCACATTTCGCACGGCTGGCAGGAACAAGCGGCGTTGTCGCCCGGCCCGGCTGTTGCTATACCCCCGCCGAAGTCGTCGGGTCCGGCCCCTTGCCTCGGGGGGCGGGGCCCGCGGCCGTCAGGGAGTGCCTGGGCGGCATGGGGATGTTGCCGGTGCTTCGCGACAGCCGTTCGTCAGATCAGTGATCCCACAGTTTGGGGCGCCGAAGCCTGTCTCCTCCTGCCGGGAGCCGGTTTCGCCGCCGGCTTTCGCCCGTTCCGGGCAGATGCAGACAGGAAGACCGTCATGAAGCTCGTCTCCGGCAATGCGAACCGGCCGCTGGCCGAGGCGATCGCGACTTATCTGGAAGTGCCGCTCGCCCAGGCCATGGTGCGCCGCTTCGCCGACCAGGAAATCTTCGTCGAGATCCAGGAAAATGTCCGCGGCGAGGACACCTTCGTCATCCAGTCGACGAGCTATCCGGCGAACGACCATCTGATGGAGCTGCTCATCATCATCGATGCGCTGCGCCGCGCCTCTTCCCGCCGCATCACGGCGGTGCTGCCCTATTTCGGCTATGCCCGGCAGGACCGCAAGCCCGCCGCCCGCACGCCGATCTCGGCCAAGCTGGTGGCCAATCTCATCACCCATGCCGGCGCCGACCGCGTGCTGACCCTCGATCTCCATGCCGGCCAGATCCAGGGCTTCTTCGACATCCCCACCGACAATCTCTATGCCGCCCCGGTGATGACCCGGGACATCAAGGAGCGCTACCGCTCCGGCAACACCATGGTGGTGTCGCCGGATGTTGGCGGCGTGGTGCGCGCTCGCGCGCTGGCCAAGCGCATCGACGCGCCGCTGGCCATCGTCGACAAGCGTCGCGAGCGCCCCGGCGAATCGGAAGTCATGAACATCATCGGTGACGTCTCCGGCCGCGACTGCATCCTCGTCGACGACATCGTCGATTCGGGCGGCACCCTGTGCAACGCCGCCGAGGCGCTGCTGGCCAAGGGCGCCCTGTCGGTCACCGCCTACATCACCCATGGCGTGCTTTCCGGCGGCGCGGTCGCCCGCATCTCCGCCTCCAAGCTCAAGGAACTGGTCATCACCGATTCCATCGAGCCGACCAGGGCCGTGAAGGACGCGCCGAATATCCGTGTGCTCTCCATCGCCCCGCTGATCGGCGAGGCCGTCAGCCGCACCGCGCTGGAAAAGTCGGTGTCGAGCCTCTTCAACTGATCGAGACTGATACCAAAGATCCTTGAAACGGACTCTTTGGCATTCCGATGCAGGTTTTCCATAGCCTCGCGGCATATGGAAAACCTGCTGATCTTCAGGCGCGTGGGTGCGGTCAGCACTTGCCTGCCTGGTGGGATCCGGGCCATGCCGGCCGCCCCGGACGGGCGGCCGGTTCCGTTTCGGGAGCCGGACACATTCGGGATCCGGACACACGGGGGGCCGGACACAACAAGGCCGGGGCAACGGGGCCCCGGCCACCATCGTCTGTCCGGGCCGGTTGCGCTCAGGCGCGCAGGCGGATGTCTTCCAGCGCCTTCTGCATGTACTGGTCGATCGTCCGGCGGATCTGATGGTCCGACTGGATCACGCCCGCCGCATCGAAATCGCTGCGGATGCGGTTGAACACGTCCGTGTCGCCATGGGCGGAGATGTCCGCCTCGGCGAGGGCGGTCACATAGTCATCCGTTGCCTTGGCCGACAGTCCGAGCTTCTCGGCTGCCCACTGGGCAATATAGCGGTTGCGCTTTGCGATGGCCCGGAAATGCACGGTCTCGTCATGAGCGAACCTGCCCTCGAAGGCGTCCTCGCGTTTGTCGAAGGTCGTCATGAGCCCTTTCTCCCGCTTCTGTCCGGCCTTGTTCTGTAGCCGCTGGCCGCGCCGTCGTTCTCTTCGCAGATAATCCCGGCCCGCGACCAAATCAATTGCGGCCGGAAAAGGAACACGTACCACGGAATACGGATGGGTATTCGCCGATGCGAAGCCGTGCCGGGCGATGCGAAATCGGGTGGACGGACCGGCGTCTCTGGCCGACAAGGTCTGCCCCGGCCATCCCGCGCCGGCCCTTGCGGAGACGCTCGCGATGACCGCCCGTGCCTGGCTGCTGCTGGCCCTGCTCTCGATGCTGTGGGGCGGGTCCTTTTTCCTCGCCCGTGTCGCGGTTGCCGAAGTGCCGCCGCTCACCCTGGTGCTGGCGCGGGTGCTTCTGGCGTCCCTCGCCCTCGATCTGGTGCTGCTGCTCCGGGGCGGCGTGCCCTTCTGGCGCTCGCCGCGCTGGCGGGACTATCTGGTGCTGGGGCTGCTCAACTGCGCGCTGCCCTTCGCGCTGCTGTTCTTTGCCACCCGCAGCATCGGCGCGGGGCTGACCTCGATCCTCAACGCGACGACGCCGATCTTCACCGTGCTGCTGGCCCATGTCTTCACCCCCGACGACCGGCTGACGCCGCCGCGGCTGGCGGGCGTGCTCATCGGCTTTGCCGGGGTGACGGTGATGCTCGGGCCGCAGCTGCTGTCCGGCCTCGGCGCCAATGGTCTGGCCGATTTCGCCGTGCTGGGGGCCGCCTTCTCCTACGGGCTCGGGGCGATCCGCGGCCGCCGCTTCCGCTCCGCGGCGCCCCTGGAGACCGCCGCCGGCCAGCTGACGGCAGCCGCCCTCATGGTCGCGCCCTTCGCGCTGATCCTCGACCGGCCGTGGGAGATGGCCCTGCCGTCGCCGACGGTGATGGCCGCGGTGGTGGTGCTGGCGCTCCTGTCGACGGCGGCCGCCTACATCCTCTATTTCCGCATCCTGGCGATCGCGGGCCCGTCCAATGCCAATCTGGTCACCCTGCTGGTGCCGGTGAGCGCGATCCTGCTCGGCACGCTGATTCTCGGCGAGCGGCTGGAGCCGCGCCACTGGGCGGGCATGGCGCTGATTCTCTCCGGCCTGTGCGTGCTGGACCCCGGCATGCGCGCCCGGATGCTGGCCCTGTCCGCCCATATGCGACGTTAGCAGCAGTCGCGGCCGGCCGGACATGCCCTCCTGTCTGCCGGAAAGGGATCTGTCCGGTGCAGGAAATGCGGTATACGCAAGACTCTTGCCATATTCCCTCCCAACAGGGATGCCAGGGGAGAGGCCACAATTGTTCTTGGGCGCGGGATGCCGTATGGTGCCCGCGCGTTCGGACGCGGGTGGGGATCATCGATCGCCGCCGGCGCCTTCGTCGTTGCCGAGGTGGCATGTCGTTGCCGAGGTGGCATTGACCCCTTCAGCGATCCAGTCATGCCCCGGTTTCCCGGGGCGGGACCAACGGAGATCCCCGGCATCATGGATTTTCTCAAGACCTCACGGTACGTTCCCATGAATCGCCGCCGTCGCATCTATGAAGGCAAGGCCAAGATCCTCTACGAAGGCCCGGAGCCGGGTACGCTCATCCAGCATTTCAAGGATGATGCAACCGCCTTCAATGCCAAGAAGCACGAGATCGTGGATGGCAAGGGCGTTCTGAATAACCGGATCTCGGAATATATCTTCACGCACCTCAACAACATGGGGATCCCGACGCACTTCATCCGTCGGCTCAACATGCGCGAGCAGCTGATCCGCGAAGTCGAGATCATCCCGCTCGAAGTGGTCGTGCGCAATGTGGCGGCCGGCTCGCTGTCCACCCGCCTCGGCATCGAGGAAGGCACGCAGCTGCCGCGCTCGATCATCGAGTTCTATTACAAGAATGACGAGCTGAACGATCCGCTCGTTTCCGAAGAGCACATCACGGCCTTCGGCTGGGCGACGCCCCAGGAGATCGACGACGTGATGGCGCTG
>JBBSSF010000299.1:0-5228 GCA_038242345.1 Hyphomicrobiales bacterium | reverse complement strand
TCTTCAGGCGCGTGGGGGCGCTCCGCACTGGCGTGCCGGGCCTGCGCCGGCCCGCCCCCGCCACCGCCCCGGCCGGCGCGCCCGCCCGGGGCCCCTTCCCCGCCCGTCCGGTCCGTCCGGCGGGCGGTCTGCATGTCCGGGGGACGCTCATGTCCGGGGACCGCTGATGCCGGAGCGCATTCTCGTCAGCGCCTGTCTGCTGGGCGCGCCCGTGCGCTATGACGGCACGGGAAAGCCGCTCGCCCATCCCCGTCTCGCCCGCTGGCAGGCCGAGGGCCGGCTGGTGCCGGTCTGCCCGGAGATGCTGGGCGGCCTTGCGACCCCGCGCCCGGCCGCCGAGATTGCCGGCGGCGATGGCGATGCCGTGCTTTCCGGCCACGCCCGCATCCGCACCCGGGACGGCCATGACGTGACCGCCGCCTTCCTCTCTGGCGCGGAAGCGGCCCGGGCGCTCGCCGCGGCCCATGGCTGCCGGTTCGCCCTCCTGATGCAGCGCAGCCCCTCCTGCGGCAGCCGGACCATCCATGATGGCAGCTTTTCCGGCGCGCTGATCCCCGGACGCGGGGCAAGCGCCGCGGTGCTGGCCCGCGCCGGCGTCGCCGTGTTCGGCTCCGACGAGATCGAGGCGCTGGCCGAAGCGCTCGTCCGTGCGGAAACCGGTTCCGGGCCGGCAGCCCGTTGACCGGGCCCGGGTGACCGGCTCTAACTGACGACGACGATCATCCGAGAGATCCGCAATGATTCCAATCCGCTTGCGTCTCCTGCCGGCAGCGCTCGGCGTGGCCGCCCTCCTGACGGGCGGCGCCACGCCGGGACACGCCAACAACTCCACCGGTGCGGCAGTTGCCGCCGGCATCGCCGGTCTGGCGGTCGGCACCCTGGTGGGTGCGGCCGTGGCGTCGCCGCGTGATCCGGTCATCTATGGCCCGCCGCCGCCCCCGCCACCGCCGGGTTACCGTCCGCCGCCGCCGCCGCCCTATTATCCGCCGCCGCCCGGCTACCGCCCGCCGCCGCCGATGGGGGCGCCCTTCTCGCCGGCCCCGAACGTCATGTGCTATCCGGCCCGCCGGGCGTGCTTCAACATGTCCCTCGGGGGCTTCAGCGCCAACTGGACCCATCGGGTCTTCGGATATTGAGAGGCCGATGATGACCCGTCCCCGCCTGTCCGGCGCAGCCTTCGCCCTTGCCAGCTGCCTTGCGCTGACGCCGGCCTTCGCCGCCGACGTCACGCCGCCCACCGGCAGCGATCCGTTCGGCCCCGCCTGGGATGATCTGGTGGAGACCGAAGGGGCGCTGCTGACCACCCGGCAATTCGCCCAGCTGACGAATCTGGCCTATCAGACCGCCGTCGTGCGGGTCTGCGACAGTCATGTGCTGGATCAGGCGAAGGTCGCCAGCCTGCTCGATGACATCCTGACCGTCACCGACCGCAAGCTGACCGAAGCCCAGACCGACGAGCGCACCGCAGCCATCCTGATGGCCTTCGGCGCGCGCTACGGCCTGTTTCTCGCCGAGGCCCACACCGACACGAAGACCTTCTGCAAGACCGGCGAGGAGCTGAAGGCCGCGCCGGGCGACACGCCGATGCTGATGAAGTGATCGCGGGGGGCCCTGACGAGGGGCCCCTGCCCTTCAGGGGCACGGGTGCGGGCCGGCACGTCGCATGCCTGGCATGAGACGATGCCGCCTGCCGGGGGGACCGGCGAACGGCCCCTCGGGCACGGCGCGCGCCCGCGGTCCGTCTGCCCGTCCGGGGGCCGGGTCCGTCGGGGAAGGCGCGGCAGCGGATCGTCCGCCCGTCAGTCGAACTTCTCGTCGGGATAGACGCCCCAGAGCTGCTTCTGGCGTACGAAGCCGCGGACATTCTCGATGCTCGCCTCGCACCAGGTGCCGTCGCATTCCTTCAGGACGACGACCCGTTTGGGCGCGATGATCGCCACCACCCGGGCGGTGTCGTCGGCACTCTCATGCATCTCGATGCGCTGGCCGCCGGCCCAGGGCTCGACGAGGCCGGTGCGCCGGCCGGACAGCAGGGTGTGGAACACCCAGCCCTCCTCGCCCTCCGAATCACGGATGCGGCGCCAGTTGTCGAACTCCTGCACCACTTCCACCGGCAGCGACGCCTTCAGGAACACCCATTTGATCGGATGCTTGGGGGTGGGGCCGGCACGCACGTTCACCTTGCCGGCCTTCAGCGAGACGAAGCGCGGCAGAGGCAGGCCGCTGTCGCCGGTCTGCTGCTGGGCCGCCGCCGGCAGGGCGGCAACCAGAAGCAGGGCCAGCGCCAGAATCGCGCCGGGGCCCGCCGAATGACCCGCTGTCCGCCTACCGGCCATGCCCGCCTCCTCGCCCTATCCGAGACCATCCATCCGCATGCGGCGGCCGATCCGACAGAATCGTGTCGCGCCGCCGGCTGATGCCGCTTCCCGCACCGTTGTGCGGATGCAGCGTCTGGCCGTTGTGTTCCAGGACCCGTCTGTTAGAGAAAAACGACCGGTCGCCGCGTCTGGCCACAGACGGGGAGACTGGTTCCGGACGGGTTAACGGGCCGTTGCAACGGGGGGCCGGATTGTCGCCATCCCGGGATCTGCGATGCTGTCGCCGCGGCGCCCCCTGTCTGTCTCCGCACAGCCGGCGGGCCTTTGCGGAACTTCCGGATCATCAAGGAATTCAGACTGGTAGCCGTGGGGTCGACGGCTGCCGGACAAGGCCTCCCGGATCCCGGAGAGGCCCCCGAGGGAAGAGCGAGTGGGGAAAATGGGCAACAGGAAGCCGCTGGTCATCGTCACGCGCAAGCTGCCGGAGCCGATCGAGACGCGCATGTGCGAGCTGTTCGACACGCGGCTCAATGTGGATGACCGGCCGATGACCCAGGCCGAGCTGGTGGACGCCGTCAAGGAAGCCGACGTGCTGGTGCCCACCATCACCGACCGGATCGACACCGGCGTGCTCTCCCAGGCGGGCCCGAACCTGCGCCTGATCGCCAATTTCGGCACCGGCGTCGACCACATCGACGTGGAGACGGCGACGGCCCGCGGCATCACCGTGACCAACACGCCGAATGTCCAGAACGAGGACACGGCCGACATGGCCATGGCCATGATCCTCGCCGTGCCGCGCCGCCTCGGCGATGGCATCCGGGTGATGCAGAACAACGAGTTCAACGGCTGGTCGCCGACCTGGATGCTCGGCCACCGGGTGACGGGCAAGCGCCTCGGCATCGTCGGCATGGGCCGCATCGGCCAGGCGGTGGCCCGCCGGGCGAAGTCGTTCGGCATGTCGATCCACTATCACAACCGCCGCCGCGTCGCCTCCCATGTCGAGGAAGCCCTGGAGGCGACCTACTGGGAGAGCCTCGACCAGATGCTGGCGCGCATGGATGTCATCACCATCCACTGCCCGCGCACCCCGGCCACCTTCCATCTGCTTTCTGCCCGCCGGCTGAAGCTGATGCGGCCGGATGCCTATCTGGTGAACACCGCCCGCGGGCAGGTGATCGACGAGGCCGCCCTCATCCGCATGCTGGATCAGGGCCTTCTGGCCGGCGCCGGTCTCGACGTGTTCGAGAGCGAACCCTCGGTCAATCCGAAGCTGGTGAAGCTCGCCCAGGAGAATCGCATCCTGCTTCTGCCGCATATGGGCTCGGCAACGGTGGAAAGCCGCATCGACATGGGCGAAAAGGTGATCGTGTCGATTCGCACCTATGCCGACGGTCATCGTCCGCCGGACCGGGTGCTGCCTTCCATGCTGTGACGGACATCATGCATCTCCTCGCTCTCGATACCGCCCTCGATCGCTGCACGGTGGCGCTGCGCGCCTGCGATGGCACCGTGACGGCGCTCTCGGAGCCGATGAGCCGGGGACATGCGGAGCGTCTCGCACCGATGATCGCCGAGGCGATGGCCAAGGCCGGCCTCGGCTTCTCGGCCATCGGCCGCGTCGCCGTCACCACCGGCCCCGGTTCCTTCACCGGGGTGCGGGTGGCGCTTTCCACCGCCCGGGGCCTCGCCATGGCCCTGGCGGTGCCGGCGGTGGGCATCGGCACCCTGGCAGCCCTTGCCGCCGCCGCCCGCCAGCGCCATCCCGGCCAGCCGGTGGAGGCGGTGCTCGCCACCCGGGACGACATGGTGATCGTCCAGCGCTTCGCCGCCGACGGGCAGCCCGTCGATCCCGTTCCCCGCCTCGCCCCGGCCGTCACCCATGCCGGCCTCCTCGGCAGTGACACGGTGCTGACCGGCCCCGGCGCGCCGCGGCTGGCCGCCGCCCGGGCCGAGGAAAGGCTGCCGGCGCTTGCGGTCGACCCGGCCGACAGCGTCGATCCGGCGGTTCTGGCCGCGCTCGGCGCCGCTGCGATGCCGGCCGGCTCCCCTCCCGAACCTGTCTATGTCCGTCCGCCGGACGCCAAGATCTCCACCCGGCCCGGACTGGTGCGTGCATGATCCGCTATCTGATGCCTCTCACCGAGCCGGTGATCGAACCGGCCGACGCCGGCGACATTCCCGTTCTCTCCGACATTCACGCCGCCTCCTTCGCCAATGACTGGTCGGAAGACGAGATCGCCTCGCTGATGGCCGGCGCCGGCGTTTCGGCCACCGTGGCGCGGCGGCGCCTGCCCTTCGGCTCGCGCCGTCCGGTGGGCTTCATGCTGACCCGCACGGTGCTCGACGAGGCGGAAATCCTGACCGTTGCCGTCAAGCCGGCCTGGCGCGGGCTGGGTGTCGGCCGGGACCTGGTGCTGAAGACCCTGCGGCAGCTGGCCCATCAGGGCGTCGCCTCGGTCTTCCTGGAAGTGGATGCCGACAATGCGCCTGCGCGGCGCCTCTATGAGGGCGCAGGTTTCAGGCAGGTCGGGCTCCGGCGTGGCTATTATTCCGCCAGCCCGGGCGCCGGCACCGCGCTTGTCTTGCGCCGCGATCTCCTTTAATCGCGAAGGGTCTGGGGGGCGCTGCAGCGTCCTCCACACCGGTTGAGCGGCTCGGCGATGCGAGCTGCTCCGGGCGATTCCGCCGGGCCACCGTCCGGCTCCGGCCGATCGTCGAGGAAGAGAGGTGTCCGCCGTGACCGACGCACCGCAGCCATCGACCACGCCGCTCGAAATCCAGTGCATCCGCAAGGGAATGCGCATGACCGACCAGAGGCGGGTGATCGCCCGGGTCATCGAGTCGGCCAAGGACCACCCCGACGTGGAGGAGCTGCACCGGCGTGCCGTGGCCGTCGATCCGCACATT
>JBBSSF010000298.1:0-5230 GCA_038242345.1 Hyphomicrobiales bacterium | reverse complement strand
GATGGCGCTGGCCCCCGGCCGTACCCTCGTCGTCGCCACCCATGATCCGGTGCTGGCCGCCCGTCTGGACCGGGTGATCCCGGTGGCTGCGGCTCCCGTCGGGGAGGCTGCCTGATGTCGCGCTCCCCGTCTCCGCTGCGGGCCGTGCTGGCCCTTTTCCTGAAGGAACGGGCCGGGCTGATTGCCGCCGGCTTCGCCCTGGCCATCACCACCGCCCTTTCGGGCCTCGCCCTTCTCGGCCTCTCGGCCTGGTTCATCACCGCCACGGGCCTGGCGGGCCTCGCCGTCGCCTCGGCGCTGATGTTCGACGTGTTCGCCCCGGCGGCCATGATCCGGCTGCTGGCGCTGGGCCGCACGGCGGCGCGCTATGGCGAACGCCTCGTCACCCATGAGGCGACCCTCGGCGTGCTGGCCGCGCTCCGGGAGCGGCTGTTCCGCGGCTGGGCCGGGCCCGGCGCGGCGCGGCGGCTGCTCGCCCGCCCGGCCACCCTGCTCTTCCGCCTCACCGGCGACATCGACGCCCTCGACGCCCTCTATCCCCGCATCCTCGTGCCGGCAGCCGCCGCCCTCGCCACCGCGCTGGTGGCCGGCATCGCGCTCGCCATGGTCGATCCGCTGCTGGGCGCCACCGTCGGCGGCGGGCTGGTGCTCGTCAGCCTGCTCGCGCCGCTGCTGGCCGCCCGGCTCGGGGCGAAGGCCGCCCGCCGGCGCGGCGCCGGACTGGAGGCGATCCGCGCCCGCACCGTCGATCTGGTCGCCGGCCAGACGGAACTGGCGACCACCGGCCGCCTCGTGCCCCAGCTTGCGGCGATCACCCGGGCCGACCGCTATCTGGCCGCAGCCGACGACCGGCTGAACGCGGTCGAGACCGGCACCGGCGCCCTTCTGACCCTTGCCGGCGCCACCGCCCTTGCCGCCACCCTCCTCATCGGCGGCTGGCTGGTGGAGCGGGGAACCGCCTCCGTGCCCGTTGCCGCCTTCGCGCTGCTGACGGCCTTTGCCGCCCTGGAACCTCTGGCGGGCCTGCGGCGCGGTGCGGCGGAGCTGGCGCGCACCCTCATCGCCGTGCGCCGCATCGGGCCGCGGCTCGGCACGGAACCGGATCCCGCCCCGCCGGCACACCCGGCCGGCGACGTGGCGGTGCGTCTCTCCGCCCTGCGCTTCCGCCCGGACGGAGCCGCCGCCGACACCCTCGCGATTGCCGGTCTGGTGATTCCCGCCGGCAGCCGGGTGGCGATCATCGGCCCGAGCGGAGCCGGCAAGTCGACCCTGCTCGATCTCGTCGCCGGCGAATGCCAGCCCGATGCCGGCCATGTGGCCGCCCTCCCCGCCTGCCTGTTCGGCCAGCGCACCGATCTCTTTGCCGATGATCTGGCCGCGAACCTGCGACTTGCGCGGCCCGGGGCCGATGACGCGATGCTCCGGCACGCCCTTTCCGATGCCGGCCTTGCCGACACCGTGGCGGCGCTGCCCGACGGGCTCGCCACCCGGCTCGGCGAGGGCGGACAGGGACTTTCCGGCGGCCAGTCGCGCCGGCTGGCGCTCGCCCGGCTGTTCCTGCGCGACATGCCGCTGTGGCTGGTGGACGAACCCACCGACGGTCTCGATGCCCGCACCGCCGCCGACGTGCTCGCGCGCCTGGCCGGCCACGCCGGGGGACGCACCCTCGTCATCGCCACCCATCTGCGCCGGGAGGCAGAGCTTGCCGACCGGCTGATCCGGCTGGAGCACGGCCGGGTGCTGGCCGATGTCCGGCGCACGGATCCGGAGTTCGCGGTCCTGATGGCCCGGCTGCGGCCGGACTGACGCTCCCTTTTCCGGGAGGACATCCGCAACGGATGCCCTGCCGCACGCCCGGGTCCCCCCGGGCCGCCTTTGCCGGACGCCGTCCCGTGCCCGGAGTTTTTTCTCCACCCCCGCATTTTCACGAATATGCGAAGATGCGAGACTAATTCTAATTCACCCGATCCCCCCGCGCGGGGAGACGTGCCGCGCGGCGGACCGGCCGCTTCCAGCCGATCCGGGCAACAGGAACAGGAGGCCGGGCTTTTACCCCGGCAGACGAGATGGAATTCGACATCGTGGCGCTCTCGCGCCTCCAGTTCGCGCTGACAGCGCTTTACCACTTCCTCTTCGTGCCCCTGACACTCGGTCTGTCGGTGCTGCTGGCCATCATGGAAACCGTCTATGTGATGACGGGCCGTGACATCTGGCGCCGCATGACCAAGTTCTGGGGCACGCTGTTCGGCATCAACTTCGTGATGGGTGTCGCAACCGGCATCGTCATGGAGTTCCAGTTCGGCATGAACTGGAGCTACTACAGCCATTATGTCGGTGACATCTTCGGTGCGCCGCTTGCGATCGAAGGCCTGATGGCCTTCTTCCTGGAGGCGACCTTCGTCGGTCTGTTCTTCTTCGGCTGGGACAAGATGTCCCGGGTCGCGCATCTGTGCGCCACCTGGGCGGTTGCCATCGGCTCCAACCTGTCGGCGCTGTGGATCCTGATCGCCAATGGCTGGATGCAGAACCCGGTGGGCTCGGCCTTCAATCCGCAGACCATGCGGATGGAAGTGGTCGATTTCTTCGCCGTGCTGTTCAACCCGGTGGCCCAGGCGAAGTTCGTCCACACCGTCTCGGCGGGCTATGTCACCGCCTCGATCTTCGTGCTCGGCATTTCCGCCCTCTATATCCTGAAGGGCCGGCATATCGAGCTCGCCAAGCGCTCCCTGACCGTTGCCGCCTCCTTCGGCCTGGCGGCCTCCCTGTCGGTGGTCGTGCTGGGTGACGAAAGCGGCTATCTCGCCAACGAGCATCAGAAGATGAAGCTCGCGGCCATCGAGAGCATGTGGAACACCGAGCCGGCGCCGGCCGCCTTCGAGCTGTTCGGCATCCCGGATCAGGAGGAGCGCGAGACCCTCTATTCCGTGCGCATCCCGGTCGTGATGGGCCTCATCGCCACCCGGTCGCTGGATACCCAGATCCCGGGCATCAACCAGCTGGTCGGCCGCGCCCAGAATCATATCCGCAACGGCATCGTCGCCTATGATGCCCTGCAGAAGATCCGCGCCGCCGGCACCACCGCCGTCGACCCGGCCGTCACCCAGGCCTTCGAGGACAATGGCCAGTATCTCGGCTATGCGCTCCTGCTGAAGCGCTATGTCGACGATCCGCGCACCGCCACCGACGAGCAGATCATCAAGGCGTCGTGGGACCTCGTGCCCCCGGTGTTCCCGCTGTTCTGGTCGTTCCGGATCATGGTGGCCCTCGGCTTCTTCTTCATCGTGCTCACCGGCACCTTCTTCGTGATCGCGTCCAGGCGGCAGATCGAGAAGCGGCGCTGGCTGCTGTGGGTGGCCGTCTGCTCGATCCCGCTGCCCTGGCTGGCCGCAGAGCTCGGCTGGATCGTGGCGGAAGTCGGCCGTCAGCCCTGGATCATCGAAAGCGTGCTGCCCACCGCGGCCGCCGTCTCGAATCTCGGCGCGACCACCCTGCTCATCACCATCCTGGGCTTTGCGGCGATCTACTCGACCCTGTTCATCATCGAGATGGGTCTGATGCTCCGGGCCATCCGCAAGGGTCCCGATGCCCATGACGAAGCGCCGGCGGCGCTTTCCCTCAACGCCCAGCCGGCGGAGTGACGTCCATGGTCCTGAACACTCTCATCGACTACGACATCCTGCGCCTGATCTGGTGGGTGCTGCTCGGCATCCTCCTCATCGGCTTTGCCGCCACCGACGGCTTCGACCTCGGCACCGGCACGCTGCTGCCCTTCGTCGCCAGGACGGATCTGGAGCGGCGGGAAGTCATCAACGCCGTCGGCCCGGTCTGGGAAGGCAACCAGGTGTGGCTGATCCTCGGCGGCGGCGCCATCTTCGCCGCCTGGCCGCAGCTCTATGCCGTGTCCTTCTCGGGCTTCTATCTGGCGATGTTCGCGACCCTGTTCGCGCTCATCCTGCGCCCGGTCGGCTTCAAGTACCGCTCCAAGCGGGACTCGGCCGCCTGGCGCACCGCCTGGGACTGGGGCCTGTTCATCGGCGGCTTCGTGCCGGCGCTGATCTTCGGCGTCGCCATCGGCAACGTGCTGCAGGGCGTGCCGTTCCGGCTCGATCCGGAGCTGCGGATCTTCTATGACGGCACCTTCTTCGGCCTGCTGAACCCGTTCGCGGTGCTGTGCGGCCTGGTGTCCGTCACCATGATCGTCACCCATGGCGCGGCGTGGCTGTCGCTGAAGACCAGCGGCGTGGTGGCCGAGCGGGCCCGCGGGTTCGGCGCCATCGCGGCGCTTCTCACCATCGTGCTGTTCGCGCTGGCCGGCGTGCTCCTGTGGATGTTCGTCTCCGGCTACGAGATCACCAGCGCCATCGACCCGAACGGGCCGTCCAACCCGCTGGCCAAGACCGTCACCAAGGCCCCGGGCCTGTGGTTCGCCAACTATGCGGCCCACCCCTGGACCATGATCGCCCCGGCCCTCGGCTTCGCCGGTGCCGCGCTCGCCTTCATCGCTCTCAAGATGAAGGGCGAACTCTCGGCCCTGCTCGCCTCGTTCATCTCGATCTTCGGCATTATCTCCACCGTGGGTGTGTCGATGTTCCCGATGATCCTGCCGTCGAACATCCAGCCGGGTGCCAGCCTGACCGTGTGGGATTCGTCCTCCAGCCACCTGACCCTGTTCATCATGCTGGTGGTGACGATCATCTTCCTGCCGATCGTGCTGGCCTACACCACCTATGTCTACAAGGTGCTGTGGGGCAAGGTCGACACCAAGGAAATCGCCGACGGCTCCGGCCACGCCTACTGATCGCCGCCGGCCGGGGAGGCCCCGCCTTCCCGGCCCGTCGCCCCTTTCGTCAAGGATGACTGGAGAATGTGGTACTTCGCCTGGATGCTCGGTCTGCCGCTGGCGGCCTCCTTCGCGGTGCTCAATGCCATGTGGTACGAGCTCGTCGACGACGTCGCCAAGGGCAAGACGCCGGATCCGCTTGCCTGATACCAGGCGCATGAAGTGCTGACCGCACCATGCGCCTGAAGGACAGCGAATTTCTCATATGCGCCAATGGCATGAGAAATCCGCATCGGAATACCCAAGAGTCCTTTTCAAGGATCTTTGGTAGGAGTGCAGCCGGCCGACCCCGAGATCAGGGCGCCCCCTCCCCCGAGGGGGCGCTTTTTTGTGTCTCCGGGGGCTTGTCATCGCCGCGTCCCGGGGGAACAACCGGAGCCGCACGTCAAT
>JBBSSF010000297.1:0-5243 GCA_038242345.1 Hyphomicrobiales bacterium | reverse complement strand
CGGCCGCCGCCCGCGGCCGCTGGGGCAAGCCCCCGCCCCCCCCCGCCGGCGCGGGCGCCGGCGGGGGCGGCCAGCAGATGCCGCCGCCGATCCCGCCCCAGCAGGCCCCGGCCGGCCGGTTCGGCGGTTTCGGAGGTGGCGGCGGCGGCGGCGGCTTCCTCGCCGGTGCGGCCCAGGCGGCCCTGGGTGTCGCCGGCGGCATGCTGATCGCCGATGGCATCCGCTCCCTCTTCGGCGGCGCCTCCGACCCCATGGGCTCCATCGCCGATGCCGGCGCATCGGTGCAGGAAACCGTGAACGAGACCGTCAACGAGACGGTGAACGAGGTCGTCCCCGATGCGATCCCCGCCTCGGACAGCGGCGACGGGGGCGGCTTCTTCAGCGGCCTGTGGGGCGGCAATGACGACGCCGGCGCATCCCCTGACGATGGCGGCGACACCGGCGGGGATGACGACGGCTGGATCTGACACCGGAGATCCTTGAAAAGGCCCCCTTGCCGGACCGGCGCGGGTCTCTCCCATCCTGGAAACAGATGGAAAATCCGGCCTCTCTTCAGGGACGCGGATGCGGTCCGCATCGCGCGTCCCTGATCTGACGGCCCGCGGGCCCGTCCCTGCCCTGCCGGCAGAACTGGCGCGCGATCCGTGCCCGCGTCCGGCGGGATCGGCCCTTGCCAATCCGCGCGCCGATTGCCTATGGCTTGACGGCCCGGAGGGACTGCCTCCGCCGGCCGGACCCGGATCCCGGGCAGCCGGGGACAGAGGGTCCCGCCACGGAGAGCCGCCACGGCCGGACTGCTCCCCGCGCCTTCGCCGGAGCGGCCGCGGATCTGCCGCCGTGATGCGCCGAGACAAGTCCCTCTTCTCCCTCCTCATCATGGTCCTGCCCGTTGTGGTGCTGTGGGGGCTGAATTTCGCGGTGATCCGCACCGGCGTCACCAGCATCGGCGCCTTCACGCTGGGGGCCATGCGCTTCGCCATCGCGTCGCTGCCCTTCATCCTGTTCATCCGCCCGCCGAAGGTGCCCGTCCTGTTCCTGGCGAGCTATGCGGCCTTTTTCGGGCTGGTGCAGTTCGGGCTGCTGTTCATCGGCATGCGGATCGGGCTGCCCTCGGGGCTCGCCTCCCTGCTCCTCCAGCTTCAGGCGGTGTTCACGCCGGTGCTGGCGCTCCTCACCCTGCGCGAGCCCATCGGCCGCTTCACCCTCGGCGCCATCGCCCTCAGCCTTGCCGGTCTGGCCCTCATCCTGGTGGCTGACGGTCAGGGCGAATCGAGCCTGCTGCCGCTGCTTCTCGGCGTCGGCGCGGCGGCCTCGTGGGCGACCTCCAACGTGCTCATCCGCTTCGGCGCCCGGCAGGGCTCCGAGTATGATTCCCTCGCGCTGGTGGTGTGGGCGAGCCTGCTGCTGCCGGTGCCCTTCCTGATTCTGGCCGGGATCGGCGGGGAACTTTCAGCCCTCACGCCGGCAAGCCTCATGGCCGCGCTGTGGCCGGCGATCTATCTCGGGCTGATGGCCACCATCATCGGCTATGTGCTGTGGGTGCGGGCGCTCGCCACCTTCGATGCGGCCACCGTCGCCCCCTTCTCCCTGCTCATCCCGGTGATCGGGCTGTCGGCCGGCTATCTGATCTTCGGCGAAGCCCTGAGCCTCCAGGAAGCCGGCGGCTGCGCCCTCATCATCGGCGGCGTTGTCGTCCACCTGATCGGCACGACCCTGCGCCGGCCGAAGCCCGGCCGGGCCTGATGGCCGGGACATGACGGGCGGACCTTCTCAGCGCACCCGGTTGACCGGCTCGGCGAGGTCCGGCACCTCCCCGTCCAGCGCGGTGCCGAACACCAGCCGGGCATAGACCCGGGCGGCCAGCAGCGCATCCTCGAAGGCGTTGTGCCGGCCGCCGCGCGGCGCCAGACCAAGGGCTGCGATGCAGACATCCAGCCCGCCCCGGCCACCCCGGATGTCCTTCCAGCCCTGCATGGTGCAGTAGCTCGGCACCGTCAGGCGGGGCTGTCCGGCCAGCGCGAACTCATGGGCGACGAAGCGCAGGTCGAAGGACGCATTGTGGGCGACGATGCGGTCGCCGGCCGACAGCAGGCCGGAAATCTCCCGGGCATGAGCGCGAAAGAGCGGCTGTCCGGCCAGCATCGCCCGGCTCCAGCCATGCACCCGCTCGGCAAAGGGATTGCTCGGCCGCTCCGGATCGAACACCAGATGCAGGGTGCGGCCGGTGAGGCGCGGACCGACGAGCTCGACCGCGCCGAGCGTGACGATCCGGTCCTCGGCCGAGAGCCCGGTGGTCTCGCAATCGATCACCCAGGCGGTCGGCGCCGCCTTTGCCCGCCCGCCGCGCGACATGATGCCCATGATTGCAGTCCTCACCTGAACAGACCGGAGGATTGCACGGATCCGCGCCCCGGCCCATGCGACGGAAGCGGCGGCATCCGCCATTGCATCCGGTCCGCATCTCGCGTATGAACGGATCCAAATCCCGCACGCGCTTCGTGCCGGGATCGGATCTGTGTCGGGAACGAGGATCTTCGCCCGTGGGCGCGATTGGCACCAGCATCGAAACCGGGATCGGGCGCGTCACCGCGCCGGCCGGTTCGTCGCGTGCCGTCCTCTCCCTGCTTCCCGCGCTTCTTCTCCTTAGCCGCCCCTGAGCGCCGGCTGGGTCCGCATGATGCGGGCCGGGTACTCAGGGGATGCGCGAAGCCGAAACCGGCGCCGCCCCTGACGGGACCGCGCCGCGACCGACACCCGAACGCAACCTCATTTTTTCCAGTCCGGCCCGTCGACCCCGCCTGACCGGGGTCCGCCCCTCCCGAGAGCCTGACGGCTCCGCCGGGCACCGGCCGACAGACCGCCCGAGGACAGACCCATGACCACTGCGGCTTCCGAGAAGGATCGCGTCATCATCTTCGACACCACCCTGAGGGATGGTGAGCAGTCGCCCGGCGCCTCCATGACGCTGGAAGAGAAGATCCAGGTGGCCGAGACCCTGGACGCCATGGGCGTCGACGTCATCGAGGCCGGCTTCCCGATCGCCTCCAATGGCGACTTCGAGGCCGTGAGCGAGATCGCCAAGGTGGTGAAGACCGCGACCGTCTGCGGTCTGGCCCGTGCCGGCGCCAAGGACATTGACCGGGCCGGCGAGGCCATCCGCCACGCCAAGCGCGGCCGCATCCACACCTTCATCTCAACCAGCCCGGTGCACATGAAGCACAAGCTGCAGATGCAGCCGGATCAGGTCTACGAGGCGGTGATCGCCTCCATCACCCGGGCCCGCAACCACACCGACGATGTCGAGTGGAGCTGCGAGGACGGCACCCGCACCGAGATCGACTTCCTGTGCCGCTGCGTGGAGGCCGCCATCAAGGCCGGCGCCCGCACCATCAACATTCCCGACACCGTCGGCTATGCGGTGCCGGACGAATATGGCGCCCTGTTCCGCACCGTGCGCGAGCGCGTCCCCAACTCCGACCAGGCCATCTTCTCGGTCCACTGCCATGACGATCTGGGTCTGGCGGTTGCCAACTCGCTGGCCGGCGTGCTGGGCGGCGCGCGCCAGATCGAGTGCACCATCAACGGTCTGGGCGAGCGCGCCGGCAACGCCGCGCTGGAAGAGATCGTGATGGCGCTGAAGGTCCGCGGCGACCGGATGCCCTTCCATACCGGCATCAAGACGCCGATGCTGGTGCAGACCTCCAAGCTGGTCTCCGCCGTCTCCGGCTTCCCGGTACAGTATAACAAGGCGATCGTCGGCAAGAACGCCTTCGCCCACGAGTCCGGCATCCATCAGGATGGCATGCTGAAGAATGCCGAGACCTACGAGATCATGCGCCCCGAGGATGTCGGCGTGCGCGCGACCTCGCTGGTCATGGGCAAGCATTCCGGCCGCCATGCCTTCCGCGAGAAGCTGAAGGATCTGGGCTACGAGCTGGGCGAGAACGCCTTCGAGGACGCCTTCAAGCGCTTCAAGGATCTGGCCGACCGCAAGAAGCAGATCTTCGACGAGGACATCGACGCTCTGGTGGATGCCGGCATCGTCGGCGCCGGTGACACCACCAAGGTCATCGCCCTGACGGTGATTGCCGGCACGGGTGGCCCGCAGAAGGCCATCATCACCATGGAAGTCGACGGCCGCCACATCACCAAGGAAGCCACCGGCTCCGGCCCGGTGGACGCCACCTTCAACGCCGTCAAGGCCGTGGTGCCCCATGAGGCGAAGCTCGCCCTCTATCAGGTCCACGCCGTGACCGAAGGCACCGACGCCCAGGCGGAAGTGTCCGTCCGGCTGGAGGAAGAGGGCAAGATGGTCACCGGCCGCTCGGCCGATGTCGACACCCTGGTGGCCTCCGCCAAGGCCTATGTCTCGGCGCTGAACAAGCTGGCCGTCCGCCGGCTGAAGACCGCGCCGGAAGCCCTGAAGGTCGCCGGGATCTGATCGGGCGCCTTCCGGGAATGATGATCGGGCGGGTCCGCAAGGGCCCGCCCGTTTTCATTTCGGGGGCCTTTCAGCCCCCGATCCCCCGAACCGGGAGGCTCAAGCCTCCCGGCCCCTCCCCTCTTTCATCCGCAAGGATCACGCCGCACGCCTGTCTGTCAGGAAAAAGGCGACGAGGAGCAGCACGGCCGTGAGGCCCGGCGTTGCGAAATCGGTGTAGAGGATCGGGCCGGCATTGCCGGCAGTCATGTTGCCGGTCTCGGAAATCTGCACGAGGTGGCCCACGCCGGCGCCGCCGAGGAAGCCGGCCGTCACCACCGTCACGCCCCACTGATAGCCGCGGCTGGCGACCAGCGCGCCGATGACCCCGGCCACCCCGATGCCGAGATTGGCAACGCCCACCTCGAACTGGAACGGGCTCGGCGCCCAGCCGATGGCGGCCGCCGACTGCTCGGCAAAGACGATGTGCCCCAGCGCCGCCCACAGCGCCTCCAGCCCGATCGGAAACAGCATCAGGCCGCGGATCAGCCGGTCGACGACTTTGCGCGCGGTCACCGGCCGAGAGACCCAGCACGCGACGATCGCGAAGACGAAGGCGGCGGCAAGGGTCAGGATCGGGACGAGGGTGACCATGGCGGGGGCTCCGGACGGGGGCCCTCATCCTAGCCCTGCCGGTCCGTGCCTCCAAGATGCGGGCTGCCGCCCACACCCGCGGGGCGGCCCGCGGGCGCCCCCGCCGCCCCCCCACGGATGAGGAAACACGCGGGGGGGGGGGGGGGGCGGCGGCCCCCGCCGCGGGGGG
>JBBSSF010000296.1:0-5247 GCA_038242345.1 Hyphomicrobiales bacterium | reverse complement strand
TCGCGATGCGGCGGGCGCGGAACGGCAGGAGACGGCCACGGGCTTTCGCGCCGCCTGCCTCCAGCACGAGATCGACCAGCTCAACGGCCTGTTCTGGCTGGAGCGGCTGTCGCGGCTGCGGCGCGACCGGGTGAAGGCGCGCTTCCAGAAGCTGAAGCGCGGCGGGCGCTGACGCCCGCGCAGGGCGCCGGACGAGGCTGCGGGCTCAGCTTCCCACGGCGCGGTTGAACCAGACCGTCCATTTGGGCTGGCTCTGGGTCACGATTTCCCAGTCGAAATTGATGAGGCGCGCCACCTGCTCCCGGTCCAGGATGCGGCTGCGCAGATCCGGCGGGATGGGAACATCCTGGATTGTCGGGGAATAATAGATCTCGCGGGCAAAGGCTTCCATGCACGGGGCCGAGAGATGGAGGTTGATCCATTCCTCGGCGAGCCGCTGATGGCGCGCTCCCTCGGTGATGCAGGCGACATTCATGGCGATCACCTGCCCCTCGACCGGGTTGGCCACCACGATGTTGGGATTGCGGGTCTCCTGATAGCGCCGGGCGACGGAGCCGAACTCGACGGAGATGCCAGCCTTGCCCTGATCGAACAGGGCGAACAGCTCGTCATAGGCATCATGGATGCCGACCAGCGGACGCAGCTCCCGGAGCTTCTCGAAGGCGATGTCCATATTGGTCTCGGAGCCGCCCCAGACCCGGGCAGTCATCAGCAGTGCCGCAACGCCGCTCGCCCCCGGATAGACCGGCCACGCGACGCGGCCCCGCCATTCCGGCTTCCAGATGTCGCGCCAGGACGTCACCGGCTGGCTGGCATAGCGCTTGTCGTAGATCACCGTGATCGGGTTGAAGGCCACTCCGTAGCCGCCATGGCGCGCGACATCATAAAGCCGCTCGAAATTGGGGACGGACTCGGGCGACGGCGGCTGGGTGACGCCATCGGCGATGGCGGCCTGGCTCTCGTAGATGTTCAGATAGATGACATCCATGCTCGGCCGGCCGCGCTCCTGATAGGCCCGGGCCCGGCGCGACGGCGTGGTGCCGAGGACATAGCTCACCCGGCAGCCATATTTCTCGACCAGCGGCTTTTCCACATATTCGCGGACGATCCGATATTGCGGGCCGCCCCAGATGCCCACCACCAGCTCGTCGCCCGGCCGGGGCTCCTCCGCCGGGGCCCGCGCGGCAAGAACAGCCGGCCCCGTCAGTCCCGCGCCCAGCACAAGCCTGCCAAAGGCGCGACGGTCCAGCTGCATCCCAGTCTCCTCGCCTTTTCCCTGGCGCAGCCGCGCCTGCCGCCCGCTCCGGAGGAAACGGCCGCCATCCCCGGGGCTCCGCGAGCCCACCCTCGATCCGGGAGAGGATAGCCGATGAAACGGCGTCCGTAAATTTACGTACGCTCGATCCACCCCCGGGAAAATCGGCATGCGCTGCGCACTCCGCACGGACGTGCCGATCGTGACAGGATGCACGCGATGCCTGTAGCGCATTAGGATTGTTCTGTCTTGACACAATCCGCCACCGGAATACGAGAAACCGCATGCGCGCCCGGGGGAGTGGACTATAGTGTCCTGGCGCACCGCCAACCGATCAGGGCCGACACCACGGACAGGGGAGAGGTGCCCGATGCAGCACTCCTTCGTGACGGATGTCATCGAACGGCTGGCGGGGCTGGCCAGGGGATCGCACATTGATTCGCTGCGCACTGCCCGGCCCGATGTGGTGCGCGCCCTCCAGGAAAGCCATCGCGCCCTGTTCGAGCCCAAGGATCCGGGCCTGCTGCCCCGCTCCGAACGGGAAGCGGCCGCGCTCCGGGCCTCGGTGCTGATCGGCCATCCGGTGCTGACGGCCTATCATCGCGACCGGCTGGCGCGGATGGGCCATGGCCCCGAGCTGCTGGCCGCCATCGCGGCCGGCCCCGGCCCCGGGCCGCTGGCGCCACGCACCATCGCGATTCTCGCCTTTGCCGACAGCGTGACCCTGACGCCGGCCCGGATCAGCGACGAGGCCCGCGCCCGGCTGGCGGCCGCCGGCCTCGCCGCCGCGGCCATCGTCGCCCTCATCGGCGTCCTGTCCCTGACGGCGCTGCGGGCCCGCCTGCTCATCGGCCTCGACCTTCTGGGAGACATCCCATGATTCGCCCGGTCCCCCTCGCCGCGGTCGTCTGGCGGCCGGATCCCGAGCTTGCCGCCGCGGCCGAACGGGCGGGCATCCCGGCCGGAGCCGACGGGCCGGATCGGGTGCTGGCGCTGGATCTGCTCGGCGCCCGGGCCGGCGCGCTGCTGCGCGAAAGCGTGCTCTCCGGGGAGGGTGGCCTTCCGGCCGCCGAGCGCGACCTCACCGCCATGGCGGTCGCCCGTGTCCTCGGCTGCGCGTGGACGGCCAATGTCCATGCGGACCGCTTCATCGCCGCCACGGGTGCGCGGGCGCTGGCGGCGGATGTCCTCGCCCGGGGCAGCGAGGCCGACCTCTCCGCGCGGGCCGAGGCCATCGTCTCCTTTGCCGAGCGGATGGCGGCAACGCCGCCCCAGGCGAGCGCCGCCGACTTCACCGCCCTGCGCGCCGCCGGCCTCACCGACATGGAGATCATGGACGTGCTCAACGTCACGGCCCTGACCTCGGCCTCCGCCCGGCTGGCGCTGGCCCTCGGCAGCAGCGCGTAGCGCATTTTCGGACGCGGTGACCCTGGAACGCGACGCCGCGGCCGGCGTCAGGCCGGCGTGCCGGGCGCCGCCTCCTCCATCTGGTCGCTGCCGCCGGCGGCGAGGAAACGCTGGTTCTCCTCGCGGATCCGCGCCGCGGCATCGTCATAGAGGAAGGGCAGGAAGACGAAGCGCACGCCGGAGGTCACCGGTGTCGCCTCGTGCAGCAGCGAGCAGGAGAACACCACCGCGCCACCGGTCGGTGGCCGGTAGGTGCGGGCGCCGAATTCGGGAAAGCGCAGGTCGCCGCCGGAAAAGTCCTCGGCGTTGAGATTGATCGACACCGCGAACCGCCGGTGCGCGGTGCCCTTGGTGGTGTTGTCGCGGTGGGGCCGGAAGAAGCCGCCGGTATCGGCCGGATAGCGCGCCACGATGTAGCGCTCCATCCGGGTGGCGCGGAACTGGAACGCCCGCAGGATCTCCGGCACCAGCCGGTCATGCACCCGCGTGCGCGCGGCCAGGATGAGGTCCTGACTGACGATCGTGTGGTCCTGCCGGCGCTTGAAGCCGCGGTCGAGACGGCCGACGGTCATGCCGTCGACCTCCACCATGGTGCCGGATTCCGTGCCGCCATGGCGCTCATATTCGGCAATCAGCGCCTGGCAGAAAGCCGGCTCGAACACCCGCGGCACGATCAGCACCGGCGCGGTGAGCGGCACGCCGGCATGGTCATCCACCGGCGGCAGGGCCGCCAGCCGGTCCAGAACCAGGTCGATCTGGGCAAGCGGCAGCTCCTCCATCACCCTCAGCCCCGGGTCCAGAAGGAAGACGGCCGGCCGGAAGGCGATCGCCCCGCCGTCCCCGCGCTGGATCAGGCCATAGCGCTGGCAGATGGCGGCATCGGGATCGAAGAAGAAGCGCCGCCCGGGCACCACATCGGCCAGCGCCGGATCCGCGGCATCGCCCGCGTCAATGGTGACGCCGAAGAAGCTCGCCTTCAGATCATCGAACAGCCCGCCCCGGGCGGCGACCTTCTGCAGCGCCGCGCGGGCGTGGGGGGCGCTGCCCCGGCCCAGAAAGGCCAGCGCGACATAGCGCCCGGCAACGGAATGGAACGCAAAATCATTGCGCGTGCGGGTGCACCCGACGAACATCGGCGCGGGCGATCCATAGCCGATCATGCGATCCTCCCCCATCGGGCCGCAGGATCAGGATTCGTCCGCCGGCACCGGTGTCACCAGTATCTTGTCGACACGCCGGCCATCGAGGTCGATCACCTCGAACCAGTGGCTGGCCACCAGCACCCGCTCCCCCACCTGCGGCAGGTGGCCGAGCCGGTCGATGACGAAGCCGGCCAGCGTCGCGTAGCCATCGCCCGCGAGCCCCTTGAGGCCCAGCCGGTCCTCCACCTCGTCGATGGGCATCATCGCATCGATGAGGCACGACCCGTCGGCGCGGTAGACGAGGGTCAGCTCGTCCTCCTCCCCGCGCTCGGGCAGGTCGCCGGCAATCGTCTCCAGAACATCGGCCGGCGTGACGATGCCCTGGGTGGAACCATATTCGTCGACCACCACCGCGAAGTGAACCCCCTCGCGGCGGAAGAGTTCGATCAGGCGAAGAACCGGCGTCCAGTCGGTCACGACCAGAGGCGGCGTGAGGAAGCTGTCGAGGTCGATCTCCGCGCCCTTCAGCGCCAGCTCCAGAAGATCCCGGGTGGCGAGCACGCCCACCGGGCGGTCGATGCTGCCATCGCAGACCAGCACCCGGGAGTGATGGCTGCGCGAGATCGTCTCGGCGATCTTCTCGATGCCCGCCGCCCGGTCGGCCCAGACCACTTCGGTGCGCGGCGTCATGATGACCCGGGCGGAGCGATCGGCCAGCCGCAGCACGCCCTCGATCATCGCCTTTTCCTCGGGCTCGAACACCCCCGCCTCGGTGCCCTCGGAAATGAGGGCCCGCACCTCTTCCTCGCTCACCGTCTCGTCCCGCTCGGCGCGCACGCCGAGAAGGCGCAGCACGCCATTGGTCGAGAGCTTCAGCAGCCAGATCACCGGCGCGCCCGCCCGGGCAAGCCCCTGCATCGGACGGGCGACCGCCACCGCGATCGCTTCCGGATTGCCGAGCGCCATGCGCTTCGGCACCAGCTCGCCGACGACCAGGGACAGATAGGTGATGAGGACAACGACGGTGACGAAGGCGATCGTCGCGCCATGGGGAGCGATGAAGGGAAAGGCGTTGAGCCACTGGCCCAGCCGGTTGCCCAGCGTGGCCCCGGAGAAGGCACCGGCGACGATGCCGACCAGGGTGATGCCCATCTGCACGGTGGAGAGAAAGGCAGTCGGGTCCTCGGCCAGCTTCAGCGCGGCCCGCGCGCCCCGCGATCCTGCGGCGGCAAGCGCCTCCAGACGCGCCTTGCGCGCCGAGACGATCGCCAGCTCCGACATGGCCAGAACGCCGTTGACCAGCGTCAGACCGACCACCACCAGGAGTTCGATGAGCACCATCGGCGCGGAACGGCCTCCAGGGCGGCAGGAAACCGCCCCGCTCCTCCGGCCGCCCGGATCCGGTCAGGGTGCGGCCGGTGGCGGCCGCGGCCGCAGCCGCGG
>JBBSSF010000295.1:0-5263 GCA_038242345.1 Hyphomicrobiales bacterium | reverse complement strand
GGTGCGGTCAGCACTTCGTGCGGCTGGTATTATACCAAAGATCCTTGAAAAGGACTCTTTGGTATCCCGGTGCAGATTTTCCATGCCATTGGGGCATATGGAAAATCTGCTGATCTTCAGGCGCGCGGTGCGGTCAGCACTTCGTGCGCCTGGTATTACGCATTTTCTTCACGCGAACCGGTGTTCGCTTCGCTGGCAAATGCTTTAGGCCATTTCGCGGTGCCGCAAAAGAGGCGGGGCCGTGCCGCCATGCCGCGGCCGGCCCCGTCCTGTCGTCCGTCCGTCCGTCCGGCTCAGGCCAGCTCGGCCACCCGGGCCGATGCCTCGGAGGCCTTCGGCGTGCGGCCCTGCTCGAAGGCGAGCGTCAGCCGCCGCCGCACCGCCGCCTGGCGGCTGGGGTGCACGATCTTCTGGCCGACGAGATCGGTCAGATAGAACACGTCCACCGCCCGCTCGCCGAAGGTGGCGATATGGGCAGAGGCGACGTTGAGGTTCAGGTCACCGATCGCCCGGGTGAGATCGTAGAGCAGGCCCGGCCGGTCGAGGCCGGACACCTCCAGCACGGTGTAGCGGTCGGACCAAGCGTTGGAGACGAGCACTTCCGTCTCCAGATGGAAAGCCCGCGGCGGCTTGGCCTGACCGCGCCGCACCATGGCGTCCGGCAGCGGCTCGGCATTGCCGAGGGCGGTCTCGATGCGGGCGGCGATGCGGTTGGCACGCCGCATCTCGTCCTCGTCATCGGAAAATTCCCGGCTCAGATAGATCGAGTCGAGGGCGAGGCCATCGGAGGTGGTGAAGATCTGGGCGTCGACGATGTTGGCCCCCGCCGCCGCACAGGCCCCGAACACGATGCACAGCAGCCGCGGATGGTCCGGCGCGATCAGGGTCAGCTCGGTGACGCCGGCATTGGGCCGGATCTCCACCGTGGCGTCGATGCGGCGCTTGCCCTTGTCCATGGCGCGGATGAGGTTGGCGTGGGCCACCTGCCGCTCCAGATCGACGCGCACCCAGTAGGCCGGATAGTGGCGGGCGAGATAGCGCTCGCGCTCCTTCTCCGGCCATCCGGACAGGCGTTCGACCAGAGCCTTCCTGGCCGCCTCCACCCGCTCCTCGCGGCTCTCCTGGGAATGGCCACCGGACAGCACCGGCTCGGTCTCGAAATAGAGGGTGCGCAGCAGCTGCGCCTTCCAGCCATTCCACACCCCGGGACCGACGGCGCGGATGTCGGCGACCGTCAGGATCGTCAGCATCTTCAGCCGCTCCGGGCTCTGCACGATGGAGGCGAAGTCGGCGATCGTCTTGCGGTCGCCGAGATCGCGCGACTGGGCGGTCATGCTCATGGTGAGATGATGCTGGACCAGCCAGGCGACGGTCTCCGTCTCGGCCGGCGTCAGCCCGAACCGCGGACACAACCTGCGCGCGATGCGGGCGCCGCCGGCGGAATGGTCCTCCGGCCGTCCCTTGGCGATGTCGTGCAGGAAGGTGGCGATGTAGAGCAGCTTGCGGTTCTGCACCGTCTGCATGAGCTTGTGGGCGAGCATGTAGTCGCTGCTCTCCCCGCGCTCGATCTCGCCGAGCACGCCGATCGCCTGCATCAGGTGCTCGTCCACCGTGTAATGGTGGTACATGTTGAACTGCATCAGCGCGACGACGCGGCCGAATTCCAGCACGAAGCGGCCGAGCACGCCGGCCTCGTTCATGCGCCTGAGCGTCAGTTCCGGCCGGGTGCGGGAGGTCAGGATCTCCAGGAAGACCCGGTTGGCCTCCGGATCCTCGCGCACCTTCTGGGTGATGAGACGCAGGGATCCGCGGATCAGGGTCATCAGATCCGGATGGAAGGCCATGTCGTGCTTGTCGGCATAGTGGAAGGCGCGGATCAGGTTGACCGGATCGCGCTCGAACACCTGCGGATCCGCCATGGTGACCCGGTCATGCTCGACGACGAAGTCCTCGGTGCCCTTCAGCGCCAGCCGCTTCTTCTCGCCGCCGCGGAACAGCCAGTGCAGCCGCGGCGTCTTCTTCACGTTGTGCTCTTCCAGGTCGGCACAGATGATGCGGGTGAGATCGCCCACATCCTTGGCCACCAGAAAATAATGCTTCATGAAGCGCTCGACATCCTGCATGCCCGGATGGTCGCGGTAGCCGAGCCGGGTGCCGATCTCGCGCTGGATCTCGAAGGAGAGCCGCTCCTCGGGCCGCCCGGTGACGAAATGGATGTGGCAGCGCACGGACCACAGGAAGTCCTCGCACTTGCGGAAGAGCTTCAGGTCGGCCCGGGTGATGGCGCCCTTGGACACCAGCTCCTCGCTGGTGTGGACGCGATAATAATATTTGGCGATCCAGAACAGGGTGTGCAGGTCGCGCAGCCCGCCCTTGCCTTCCTTCACGTTCGGCTCGACCAGATAGCGCGACTGGCCCTGCCGGCGGTGGCGCTCGTCGCGCTCGGCCAGCTTGGCGGAAATGAACTCGGCGGCGCTGTTGGCCTCCACCTCGTCCTCATAGCGCCGCATCAGCTCGTCGAAGAGCACCTTCTCGCCCCAGAGCAGACGGCTCTCCAGGATCGAGGTGCGGATGGTGAGGTCGGCGCGCGACAGCCGGATGCACTCGTCCACCGTGCGGGTGGCGTGGCCGACCTTCAGCCGCATGTCCCACAGGGCGTAGAGGATCCACTCCACCACGCTCTCGGCCCAGGCGGTGGTCTTGTAGGGACGGATGAACAGCAGGTCGATGTCGGAGCCCGGCGCGAGCGTGCCGCGACCATAGCCGCCGACCGCCAGCACCGCGATGTGCTCGGCCGAGGACGGGTTGTCGGCGGGATAGAAGTAGCGCGTCGCCACCGTCGCCAGCACGCGGATGAGGGCATCCTGGACATGGGAGAGGCGCGCGGCGGCCATGAGACCGGCCCGTTCGGCCAGCAGCCACTCCTCGATGCGCGCCAGCGCCGCTTCCCGGACACCGCGCAGCCGCGTCACGAAGGCGTTGCGCACCTTCGACGGCGCGCCGTCGGCGGCTTCGAGCATCTCCTCGAACGCGGCAAGAAGCGCGCGCTCGTCCACCAATTCCTGGAACCGCGGCTCGACCTTGCGCATCCTCATTCCGTTCCTCCCCGGGTCATCCGGCAGGCAGCGGCCCCCGCGACGCCCCGCTCCGGCTGCGTCACTTTATCCCGATCGCCCGGGAGCACCAGTGCCAACCGGTGCACCGCCATGCAGGGAGTATCATGATGCCGATGAACATTCTTTTACCACATGCCGCGACAGGACAGCCCGTCAGGGCGCGATTTCGGCGATGAGGGCGTTGAGCACCATCCGGCCCTCGGAGGTGGCGGCGATCCGGCCGCCCGGCAGGTGCGCCAGCAGGCCCTGGGCCACGAGACCGTCGATCCGCTCCGCCGCGAACGGACGACCCGAAAGCGCCGCGATGTGCGCCGGCCGGATCCCTTCCGTCAGCCGCAGCCCCATCAGTAGCACCTCGTCGGCCACCTCGTCGGTCTCCAGCCGGGTCCAGTCGACGAGACCGGATCCGGTCTCCTCCACCCGGCGCAGCCAGGCTTCCGGACTGCGCTCGGTGGCGGTGGCGATGCGCACCGGGCCCACATCCAGCCGGCCATGGGCCCCGGCACCCACCCCGATATAGGGAGCGCCGCGCCAGTAAACGAGATTGTGCCGCGATTCCGCACCGGGAACCGCATGATTGGAGACCTCGTAGGCCGGCAGCCCCGCCGCCGCCGTGACCTCCTGGGTCAGGCAGTAGAGATCGGCCGAGCGGTCGCCATCGGGCACCACCAGGCGGCCCTTCTCGTGCAGGGCGAAGAAGGGCGTCCCCTCCTCGATGGTCAGCTGGTAGAGGGAGAGATGATCGGCCGACAGCGCGATCGCCTCCTTCAGCTCCGCCTCCCAGGCCGCCGCCGTCTGCTCCGGCCGGGCATAGATGAGATCGAAGGAGAGCCGCGGGAAGGTCTCCCGGGCAAGCGCGATGGCGCGCCGGGCCTCGGCGACATCATGAATGCGGCCAAGCCGCTTCAGGTCCGGATCATTGAGGGCCTGCACGCCGAGGGACACCCGGTTGACACCGGCCGCCCGGTAGCCGCGGAAGCGGCCGGCCTCCACGCTCGACGGATTGGCCTCCAGCGTCACCTCGGCATCGTCCGCCACCGGCCAGCGGGCGGCAATGGCATCGAGGATGCCGCCGACGGTCTCCGGCGCCATCAGCGAGGGCGTGCCGCCGCCAAAGAAGATGCTCGTCACCTGCCGGCCCGGCATGTGGGCAGCGAAGGTCTCGATCTCCCGCAGATAGGCCGCGCGGAAGCGCGCCTGATCCACCGCGCCATGGCGGACATGGCTGTTGAAATCGCAATAGGGACACTTCGCGGCGCAGAACGGCCAGTGGACATAGATGCCGAACTGGTCCGCACAGAATTCGGCCGGCGTCAGACGGGCGCCCGGAACGGACGGAACGGGCGACACGGATGCGGGGGGCACGCTGGCTCCTGACCTGCCGGGCCAGAGGCGGGAGCCCCATCCGGCTGTCGCGCGGGACGACACCGGAGCGGAGAGCCGACGGACCGGATGAAAACTGGTGTTCCCGACGCGATTCGAACGCGTGACCTGCAGCTTAGGAGGCTGCCGCTCTATCCTGCTGAGCTACGGGAACCCGGACGGCCTTATAGCAGGCCCTTTGCCCGAGAAGAACCCGGATTCTGTCCGGCCGCCCCCTGCTCTCGCACGCCCCCTTTGGCAGGGCCGATGCGGGGCGCCTCCCCGCCTCCGGCGCCGGAAGCGAGAGCCGGCGCACATCGCCGGGCCGGGCGCGGCCGACGACGCGCAGACCATGCGGCGAACGCGCCCCAGGGCCGGCGCGCTTCTGGCCCGGTCGCGTGGTCCGGCCAGCACCATCGCACGGCCGTGGCCGGACCCGGCCGGCTCCCCGCCACTCCGGTCCGGAGGCGGCGTGCACGGCACCGCGCCCCCATCTCCCTGCCGTTCGATACCGGGCGCACGAAGTTCCGAGCGCCCCCACGCGCCTGAAAAGCCGCAGCTTTCTCATCGGTGCCCAAAACAGGAGACATCCGCATCGGACTGCCAGCGGATCCTTGTCAGGGCCCTTCGGGATGACCCGCCCGGTTCCCCGGCTCTGCGCCTGCCGCTCGTCTTCGCTGTCATCTCCTCGCCTCCTCGCCTCCTCGCCTCCGCGCCTCCTCGCCTCCTCGCCTCCTCGCCTCCTCGCCTCCTCGCCTCCTCGCCTCCTCGCCTCCTCGCCTCCT
>JBBSSF010000294.1:0-5308 GCA_038242345.1 Hyphomicrobiales bacterium | reverse complement strand
TGACCCGGCCTTTCCCGGGCGGAGCCTCTCCGCCCGGGCCCCCACGGCCGGAGCCCCGTCCCTTTCCGGACCCGACCCGGCCGGCCGCCTTCCCGCCCGTCAGCCGGATGTCTGCCCCGTGCCCGTGCCTGCCAGCTTTGCCGTTCCCCGCGGCCTCCGCCCGCCCCATCCGATCCCGCGCCGGCCGGACTGGCGCGACCGCATCGCGGCGCTCAACGCCCGGGTGCATCATGATCTCCAGATCATGGTCTATCCGAAGGACGACTGGGTGCTGCCGCGCACTGGCCCCGCGGGCGAACCCGTCTATGACGTCGCCATCATCGGCGGCGGCCAGAGCGGGCTGTCGATCGCCTATGCGCTGCGCAAGGAGCATGTCGGCAATGTCATCATCCTCGACCAGTCGCCAAAGGGGCGCGAGGGGCCGTGGATCACCTATTCCCGCATGTGGACGCTCAGGAGCCCCAAGCATCTGACGGGGCCGGATCTCGGCATGCCGTCGCTGGCACCGCGCAGCTGGTTCGAGGCCGTCTATGGCGAGGATGGCTGGGACGAGCTGGTGCGCTGGCCGCGGCTCGACTGGCAGGACTATCTCGACGGGTATCGCGACGTGCTCGACCTGCCGGTGGTCAACGACGCCCGCGTCGATGCCATCGCGGAGGATCCGGCCGGCGTGCGCCTCAGCGTCAATTGCGATCCCGTCACCGGGGAGCCGGCCCGCACGGTGCTCGCCCGCCGGCTGGTGCTGGCCACCGGCATCGAGGGCATGGGCGGCTGGTGGGTGCCGCCCTTCGTCAAGGACAAGCTGCCCCCGAGCCGCTGGACGCTGTGCACGGATTCAGTCGACAGCGCCGACTGGGCGGGCCAGCGCATCGGCCTCATCGGCGCTGGTGCCACCGGCTGGGACCGCGCCGCCGACCTCCTGGAACAGGGCGCGGCCAGCGTCACCATGTACATGCGCCGCAACGAGGTGCTCTACGCCAACGCCTTCCGCTATCTGGAGAAGGCCGGCTTCCTGCGCCACTATGCCAGCCTGCCCGACGCCGACAAATGGCGCTGGATGACTTCCATCTTCCGCTTCGGCCAGCCCCCCACCCAGGACGGCCTCAACCGCTGCGCCGCCTTCGACAGCTTCACCCTGCACGCCGGCGCCACCTGGGCCGACTGCCGCGAGGTGGACGGGGAAATCGAGATCGTCGGCTCCGACGGCTCGCTCGACCGCTTCGATCATCTCTTCATCGGCTGCGGCTTCAGCATGGATGCGCATTTCCGGCCGGAGCTGGCGCCCTTTGCCGACCAGATCGCGCTGTGGCGGGATGTGGTGCCCGAGGCCAAGGCCGCGGCCGGCAAGGAATGGCTGGCCGAGTGGCCCTATCTGGACACCGACCTGACCTTCACCGAGCGCACACCGGGGGCCGCGCCGATCCTGAAGAAGATCCACTGCTTCAACTATGGCGCGACCATGAACAATGCCCATTCCGGCGCCTCGCTCTCGGGCATGCGCTATGGCATGGAGCCGCTGATCCACGGCATCACCCGGGCGCTGTGGGATGCCGATGACGCCGCGCATTTCCGCATCACCGACGCCTGGAACGAGATCGACACCGATCCGGCGCCGATCCGCGCCCACATCCGCCGCGCCGGCCGCACGGGCTGAAGACCCGTCCTGCGTGTCCGTGTCCGACGCCGTCCGGTCGCCGGCCAGGGTCCGCCCCGGCCGGCTTGCCGCTGTTCCGGACGCCCCCCGGAAAGCGCGCCAACCCCCGACGGCAGCGGATGTTTCCGGACTCAAAAAGCCCCGTGTCCGCTTCGGGAGGAAGACGGACACGGGGCTGCAATATGCCGACAAAGGGGGTGAAAATGCCTAAACGATCACCATGCCGATCAATTCGGCACGGGCATTTTACAACATCACGTGGCTGAATCCCTGCGACATTGCGAGGCGCTCGAACAGGCCGCGCCGGGTGACGTCATTGTGCTTTATCATGATCGCCCGCGCCGCCGCCGGATCGCGCCCGCGCAGCACCTGGACGATTTCCTGATGGTCGTCCTGGGTCTCCTTGTTGACGTCGCGCAGTCGCGCGCCAAGATAGAAGAAGCGCTCCAGCTCGTCGATCTGCTTGACCAGCATCTGGTAGAGCCGCTCATTACCGGACGCCTGGGCAATTGCGGCGTGGAAATCCTTGTTGGCCTGGATGAAACGCTTGAGGCTCGGCTGTTCTGAGCGGTCATAGACCACATCGGCCAGACGGGTCAGATGGTCCAGCTCGGCGTCCGTGATGCGGCGGGCGGCCAGTTCGGCCGCGCCGGCCTCCAGAATCGTCCGGACATCGAACAGCTCGTTCATGTCGGAAAAGGTGATCGGCATGATCTGGTAGCCCCGGCGCGGAAAGGTGCGCACCAGACCCTCGGTCCGGAGCGTCGCCAGCGCTTCCCGCACCGGCGTCTTCGACACCTCGAAGCGGGCGGCCAGCTCGGTCTCGGAGATTTCCGCCCCCGGCGGCAGGGCGCAGGAGAGGATCTCGGCCCGCAACCTCTCATAGATCTTGGCCGTCAGCGACTGGGCCGGACGCGCACGCCGGGAGGACACGGTTCCGGCCGCCGTCTTGCGGGGCGCTGCGATCTTCTCCAAGGGTCCGTCTCCTCTCAAGGGCTCTCCGGGGAGCCCCGTCCCCGCCGCGGGCATTTTCTGTCGGACGCCCGCCCGATCCGGGCCACGGACCGTCCGCATCAGGGACGGTCCCCGGAACTGCCATTCCTGCCGGCAGCGCCCGAAAGGCGGCGGCCAGGGCGCGGACGGGCTCCCGATATTCCAGAGCCGATCCGCGTAAATCTCATCCCGGGAACGCCAGATGCTGACCGCATGACGTTCCTGAAGATCAGCCTATTTCCCATGTGCCCAAAAGGCATGAGAAATCCGCACCGGAATACCAAAGAGGCCTTTTCAAGGATCTTTGGTATCATACCAGGCGCACGAAGTGCTGACCGCACCGAGCGCCTGAAGAACAGCCGATTTCTCATATGCTCCAATGGCATGAGAAATCCGCAGCGGAATACCAAAGAGTCCTCTTCGAGGATCTTTGGTATCAGAGCCGTGCGCCGGGCGAACAGGGCATTTGGGACACCCCCCCTGTGAAAAATTGTCCGCCCGGCCTCACATGGCCACCGCCTGTCCGTCCTTGCGGCCATCCGAGCCGCCGGCAAGCGCGCCGCTCTCCAGCCGGCAGATGATCTGGGCGCCGCCGAAGCCGAACGCCCGGTCCGGCGCCTCGGGCGACAGCCCATGACCGCGCGCCGCAAGCCCGGCCTGCAACGCCGGATCCATGGCCGTCTCGATGGCCACGGTGCGGCCGGAGACCACCCGCCAGCGCGGCGCATCGATGGCCGCCTGGGGGTTCTGGCCCCAGATGCCGGTGCGCAGCAGCATCTGCACATGGCCCTGGGCCTGCATCGGCCCGCCCATGACGCCGAAGCTCATCAGCGGCTGCCCATCCCGCATGGCAAAGCCCGGGATGATGGTGTGGAAGGGCCGCTTCGTCGGTCCGACCCGGTTGGGGTGGCCGGCCTGCAGCGTGAAGCCGGTGCCACGGTTCTGGAGGTGGATGCCGGTGCCCGGCACCACCACCCCCGAGCCGAAGCCGGCAAAGTTCGACTGGATCCACGACACCATCCGCCCGGCCGCATCCGCCGTGGTGACATAGACGGTGCCGCCAAGGGTCGGCGCGCCCGCCCCGGGGGTGCCGGCATGGAGCGGGTCGATCAGCCGGGCGCGGGCCGCGAGATAATCCGCGGTCAGCAGCGCCTCGGCCGGCACATCCATGTGCGCGGGATCGGCGACGAAGCGGTCGGCATCGGCAAAGGCGAGCTTCATCGCCTCGATCTGCAGGTGCACCGCCTCGGGACTGTCCGGACTGAGGCGGTCGATGTCGGTGTGTTCCAGAATGCCGAGCGCGATCAGCGCCGCGATGCCCTGCCCGTTCGGCGGGATCTCGTGCAGCTCGGTGCCGCGGAACGACGTCGAGAGCGTACCGCACCAGTCCGGCGCATGGGCGGCAAGGTCGTCTTCCGTCAGCGCCGCGCCGTGGCGGCGGGCATCCGCGGCGATCAGACCGGCGAGCCGGCCGCGATAGAAGCTCTCGCCGCCGGTCTCGGCAATGTCGGTCAGCGTGTCGGCGAGCGCCGGATTGCGGATGATGTCGCCAGCGACGGGCACGCGGCCGTCGGGCAGGAAATTGTCGGCAAAGCCCGGCTGGTCCCTCAGCACCTCGGCACCGGCCCGCCACAGGGTGGCAATCGTCGGCGACAGCGGAAAGCCGTCCCGGGCATAGGCAATGGCCGGGGCGAAAAGATCCGCAAAGGGCAGCGCGCCGAAGCGCCGCGACACCTCCACCCAGGCCGAGACCGCGCCCGGCACCGTGACGCTCTCCCAGCCGCGGAAGGGCATTTCGGCGTGGCCGGCAAAGCGCTCCGGCGTCCAGCCGGCGGGCGAGCGGCCGGAGGCGTTCAGGCCGTGCAGCCGCGCGCCATCCCACAGGATGGCGAAGCCGTCGGAGCCCAGACCATTGCCGGTGGGCTCCACCACGGTCAGCGTGATGGCGGCGGCCAGCGCCGCGTCGATGGCGTTGCCGCCGCGGCTCAGCATCGCCAGCCCGGCCTGGGCGGCCAGCGGCTGGGAGGTGGCGACCATGGCCCGGCCCAGCACCGGCGGACGGCGGGCGCCATAGGGCAGCGCGGGATCGAAGCTCATCGGCGCCTCCTCAGCAGGCCAGACCGGCGGCGTGGCCATCCAGAATGGCCGCCTCGGTGTCGCGCGGGGCATAGGCATCGCCGATCACCCGGCAGTCGATGCCAAGCGCCGCGATGCCGGCCACCAGCTCGTCACGCGGGCGACCGGGAACAGCCAGGATGATCGTATCCCACGGCCCGTCCTCGGTACGCACCCCGGTGAACGGATTGCGGAAGGTGACGCGGCCATCCGGGGCAATCGCCACGGCATCGCTGACGGCGCGGAACACGACACCGGCCCCGAGCGCCCGGCGATAGAAATAGGTGATGTTCTGGATCTCCAGCTTCATCCCGACATGGAAGGAGGGCGTCGCCAGCGTCACCGCATGGCCGCGCTCGGCGAACATCACCGCGGTGACCATGGCCGGCTGGCGATCGAGATGATCGAGGATCAGCACCCTCCGGCCGACGCTCTCCGGCTCCGACACCGCCGCATCCACCGGGATCACCCGGGGATCGTCGATGCCCGGGATCGCCGGCCGGCGCGCCGTGGCGCCGGTAGCCAGCACCACCGCATCCGGCCGCT
>JBBSSF010000293.1:0-5311 GCA_038242345.1 Hyphomicrobiales bacterium | reverse complement strand
TGCGGCATCGGGACCGGGGGGGGGCGAAACAGCCGGCGTTGCACGGCAGGGGCGGTTGAACCCGGGGGGCAGTTCTTTCTATGGTTCCGGGCACGCGCAGGTCTTGGCGCTGCCAGTCGTGCCGGCCCTTCACCGTCTCCGTGAACAGCATTCAAGCCCGGTTGTCATGTCCTTCGAGAGAATCGATCTCAATCTGCTGCGGGTGTTCGAGGCGGTGTTCCAGCATCGCAGCGTCAGCATGGCGGCCCGGGAGCTGGCGGTGACGCCCTCGGCGGTCAGCCATGCGCTCGGCCGGCTGCGCAATGCCCTCGGCGACGAGCTGTTCGTGCACGGGGATGACGGCATGCAGCCCACCGCCCGGGCGCTGGAGCTGGCGCCGGGCATCCGCGACGGGCTCGGCCGCATCGAGGCCACCATCCTGAGCCGGCCCTTCGAGCCGCAGACCGCGACCCGCACCTTCCGCATCGCGGCCAGCGATTACAGCACCACCCAGGCGCTGGTGCCCTTCATCCGCCGGCTGGACCGGATCGCTCCCCAGATCGAGCTGAAGGTGTTCCCCTACAACCGGCTGGATGTGGTGCGCCAGATCGACGAGGGCCGGCTGGATCTCGTCATCGGCTGGTTTCAGGACATGCCCGAGCGCATGCGCCGCACCCGGCTGCTGGAGGACGAGGAGGCCCTGGTGGTCCGCGCCGATCATCCGCTCCTCGCCCGCCCTGCCAGGCGGGAGGAAATCTTCGCCTATCCCTTCGTGGTCGTGGAGCTCACCGGCTCGGAGGAGCAGGGCACCGACGGGTTCATGGATGATCGCGGCGTCTGGCGCCGGGTGTGGATCGACCGGCTGCTGGTGGAGAATTCGGGGCCGTGCGATGCCGGCGGTCCCGGCGCCGTGTCACGGCCCCCTTATGCGGCGGTGGCAGACATCCTGATGGCGATGGACATGGTGGCGACGCTGCCCGCCCGCATCGCCCGGCGGGCCGTGGCCGATGGCCGGCTGGTGCTGCTGCCCTTGCCCCACGAGCCGCTGCGCGTCGCCATCGAGGCGATGTGGCATCAGCGCAGCGCCAGTGATGCCGGCCTGCAATGGCTGGTGCGGGAAATCGTCGACGCCATGTCGGGCTGACCGCGCTCTCCGCCGGGCGGAGAGGCGATGCCGCGCCTCGCGCAAGCAGGGAAATGGGGTCGTCCCCGCCATCCCATAAACTATGCGAACCGGCTCCGCGCAGATCCGGCTCCGTTGACCGTCTGCTCACGAACGCCCTGTTTTTCGGCTAATCCCAGGCGCACGAAGTTCTGACCGCGCCGTGCGCCTGAAGGACAGCGGGTTTCTCATCTGCGCCAACGGCATGAGCATTCCGCATCGGACTGCCAAAGATTTCTATTCAAGGATCTTTGGTATAGGGCGGACACACGCACTTCGTGCCGGGTAAAAATATTTCCTTTTTCCAGATAGGTAGACTTTCGTTACCTGCAGTCGTGATCGGATACTTGATATGAACCTGTCTCAGGGCAATGCTGAAGGATCTTCAGTGTTGACCGGATTCTGCACTTCGGATTGAAAGGGGCCACAACGTCCGGATCCGATCCGGTCGGACCGGCACGCTTGCGCCGGGCCGTGCGCCGCCTCTCAGGGGAAAGGCTGGCCCGCCCGGAGCGGGTGCGGATCGGGGCGTTCCGGCTCCTGCGGCGTCGGGGACGTGGATGCCGCGGGGGCCGGTCTGATACCAAAGATCCTCGAAGAGGACTCTTTGGTATTCAAATGCGGATTTCTCATGCCATTGGAGCATATGAGAAATTCGCTGTTCTTCAGGCGCACGGTGCGGTCAGCACTTCGTGCGCCTGGTCTGACCCGTCCCCCGAACCGGGGGGAGGCTGGCGCTGGGGATGCGCTCCGGGGAGCGGAGCGCACCATCGCCGGCCGGGTCAGGCCGGCACCGGCCGGGCCGTGGCCTTTTCCGGTTCCCGGCGCTGATAGCGGGTGATGCGCCGCTCGACGGCTTCCAGAACCCGGCGCAGTGCCTCCACGATCAGCAGATAGAGCACCGCCGCCACCAGATAATAGGTGAAGTCGAAGGTGCGGGCATAGGCGAGCCGGGTCACGCCCATGATGTCGTAGACCGTCACCACGCTGGCGATGGCCGAGGCCTTCACCATCAGGATCACCTCGTTGCCAAGCGGCCGGAGCGCGATCACGAAGGCCTGGGGGACGACGATCTTGAACAGGGTGACGATCCGCGGCACGCCGAGGGCGGCGGCAGCCTCCCACTGTCCCGTCGGCACCGAGCGCAGGGCACCGCGCCAGATCTCCGACTGATAGGCCGCCGTGTTGAGGGCGAAGGTCAGGAGAACGCAGAAATAGGCTTCGCGGAGCAGGTTCCACAGGCCGAGCGATTGCAGTTCGGGCCGGAACTGGCCGGCGCCATAATAGATGAGGAAGGTCTGGGCGAGCAGCGGCGTGCCACGGAAGAAGGTGGAGAAGGCCAGCGCTGGCCAGGACAGCAGCCGCGAGGGGGACAGCCGGGCTGCCGTCAGGAAACCCGACAGGGCCGCCCCGATCGCCACCGAGAAGATGACGAGCTGCAGCGTGATGGAAATGCCGTCGAGATAGCGGTTGGCGAACGGGTCGAGGCCGGAAAGATCCATGGGTCAGCTCACCGCTTCAGGGGCTTGTCGGCCCACGCCTCGATCCGCATCAGACCGGCCGTGGAGATGATCGACAGCACCAGATAGATGCCGCAGGCCACCGCGAAGAAGAAGAAGGGCTCCTTGGTCACGCCCACCGCCACCTGGGTCTCGCGCAGGAGGTCGTTGAGGGCGATCACGGAGACCAGCGAGGTGTCCTTCAGGAGCGACATCCACAGATTGCCGATGCCGGGGGCCGACAGCCGGGCGAGCTGGGGGATGATGACGAGGAGCAGGGTCGACCGGCGCGACAGGCCGAGGGCGGAGGCTGCCTCCCACTGGCCGCCGCCGATGCCGCGGAAGGCACCGGCGAACACCTCGCTGGAGAAGGCGGCAAACACCAGCCCGAGGGCGAACATGCCGGCGAGGAAGGCGCTGATCTCGATGCGCACGCCGGGGGTCACCATGTCGGCCACATCCTGAAGCAGCATCTGCACGCCATAATAGACGATGAACAGGGTCAGCAGCTCGGGCAGGCCGCGGAACACCGTCGTGTAGACGGTGCCGATGCCGGAGATCACCGGATTGGACGAGCGCTTGGCCAGCGCGATCAGGAAGCCCAGCACCAGGCCAAAGGGAACGGTGGCCAGCGCCAGCCGGACGGTGAGCCAGGTGCCGGCAAGGATCTCGTCTCCCCAGCCACCGGACCCGAAGGAAAGCAGAGAGAACAGGTGGTCCATCGGCGGCTCCGGTGCGGCAGGGGGAGGTGGCGCGGCCTTGGAGTGTCGTCCGTTCGCCCCGGCTCACGGCAAACGCTCCAGGCTTCTGATCTCACGCATTTTCTTCACGCGAACCGGTGTCCACTGCGCTTGAAAATGCTCTCGCGCCGGCGGGGGTGGCAGGCGACCCTGAAGCCGCCCGTCACCGGTCTCTGGCGAGCCTTCGGAAGGGCCCGGCCTGCCGGTAGCGGCCCTGCCGGACGGGAGGAGCCGCCGGACCGGACAGGAGCGTGGACCGCTCCCGTGCGTCGGGGACAGCACAAGCCGGCCCCCGGCATTCCGTTGCGGGGACTGCCCGGCGGCCGCTTCGTCCGGATCGGGACCCGCCGGAGCCGGCCGTTTCAGGTGGCCGGCCCCGGCGGGTCAGGCAGGTCCGCTCAGTAGTCAGGTAGCTCCGCTCAGTAGATCGAGAACGGGAAATATTTCGCGTTGATCTTCTGATAGGTGCCGTCGGCGCGGATTTCCTCGATGGCCTTGTTGAACTTGTCCTTCAGGCCCGTGTCGTCCTTGCGCAGGGCGATGCCGATGCCGTCACCGAAATATTTCGGATCGCGGATCTCTTCGCCCACGAACATGTAGCCCTTGCCGTCCGGGGTTTTCTCCAGCCACTCATAGAGCAGGGTGGAGTCGGCGAGGATGGTGTCCAGCCGGCCGGCGACCAGGTCGGCATAGGCCTCGTCCTGGGTCGGATAGAGCTTGATCGTCGAGCCCTTGTAGACGTCCTCGAGATAGTTGGCGCTGACCGTCGACGACTGGGCGCCGATGGTCTTGCCCTTGAGGCCGGCCGGCGTCGTGTCCTTCACGCCGCCTTCCTTGGCGGTCACGAAGCGCGCCGGGGTGAAGTAGTACTTGTTCGTGAAGGCGACGACCTTCTCGCGCTCCGGCGTGATCGACATGGAGGCGATGATCGCGTCATACTTCTTGGCCAGAAGGGCCGGGATGATGCCGTCCCAGTCCTGGGCCACGAAGGTGCACTCCACCTTCATCTTCTCGCACAGGGCCTTGGCGATATCGATGTCGAAGCCCTGGAGATTCTTGTCCGCGTCGAAATAGTTGAACGGAGGATAGGCGCCCTCCGTTCCGATCCGCACGGTTTCCGCCTGCGCACCGAGGGCGGTCGCGGCGAGCAGCGCGGTGGCGGCCGCCAGACGGGTGAGAAACTTCATGCTGGCCTTCCCCTCAAGGGTTCGCGAGGTGATCGGTGGTCCGTCGCTCCGGTGTCCTCCGGCGTCCGGCCCCGCGCCGGGCAGGCCGGCGGGAGGCCGAGACGCATCAGGATCCCGCCGGATGCGCGGCGAGCGCGGGACCGGCCTTGCAGGATTCACACCAGCGGACCGTGCACGGCCGCCATCGGGATGGTCCGGCCGGAATCGTCCGCGGGTGATCGGAGCCTGCACCCGGTCGTCCCGCACGGGCGGCAATTTTTGCCCCATCCCGGACGATCTGCAACCAAGTGGCCGGCTTGTGATCGCATTCGGAGCGACATGCGCGCATCCGTCGCTCATGGCACGGGCCCTCACGGGGCCCGGTGGATCCCCTGAAGGGCCGCAGAGAGGGCTGCGAGGTCCTCCGGCGTGTTGAGCGGGCGGAACGGATCAAGACCGGTCAGCGGATCGGCCGGAAAATCGACCGGTGCGGTCGGGCGTCCGTCGAGAAAGGCGCGGATGGCGCGGCGCTCCGATTCGGCCAGAAAGCGCACGAGGGCCGGGGCCAGCGCCGTCGGCCACAGGCCCGCCACCGGCTGGAGCCCGCCGTCCGTGCGGGCAACGAGGACTGTTTCGGGGCTGCCGGCCGCACGCGCGGCGAGCAGATGCTCGACAAAGTCCACCGGCAGCAGCGGGGCATCCACCGGCACCACCACCAGATCCGCCGCGCCGAGCCCGGCTGCCCAGGCGAGCCCGGCGGCAATG
>JBBSSF010000292.1:0-5319 GCA_038242345.1 Hyphomicrobiales bacterium | reverse complement strand
GTCCTCTTCGAGGATCTTTGGTATGAGGTGGCGGGGCCCGTTCCGGGTCCCGCGCACAGCCGAGAAAATTCCGGACCGGCGGGAACTGACAGGTTCCCGCCGGTTCTCTTTTGTGGCGCCGGCTCGGTGCCTCCCGGACGGGCGGAAGCCGCGGTCTGCCTGCATTTTCGCCTTGACGCGGCAGGCCCTTCGGATCATGAAGGCGCAACTTTCATGAGGTGCTTCCGACGGTTCAACTCCGGCCGGGACGCGCGGACCGAACAGTCGGGCACACGTCCGGGCACGCGGCGGTGCCACTCCGGGCCGAGCCCCCAGACAGACGAGATCAGATGACCCTCCGGACCCAGCGGAGCGCCGATGCCGGCGTCCCGTCCCAACGACAGCTTCGCGTCGCCGAACTCGTGCGCCATGCGCTGGCGGAGATCTTCGCGCGGGGCGAAACCCGGGAACCGGAGCTGGATGGCGTGATCCTGACCATCCCCGAAGTGCGGATGAGCCCGGATCTCAAGGTTGCGACGGTGCTCGTGATGCCGCTTGGCGGCCGCGACATCCAGAAGGCCCTGAAGGCGCTGGATCGCGCCCGCGGCTGGCTGCGCATGCGGGTGGCCCGTCAGGTCCAGCTCAAGTCCGTGCCGGAACTGCGCTTCCGGCTCGACACCCGCTATGACGACGACGCCCGGGTCGAGGACATCCTCAACTCCGAGCCCGTGAAGCGGGACATTTCCGACGAGCCGGAACGCGACGCCTGACGTTGCGGCCGGACGGGGCGCCCGGGAACTTTTCCGCCGCCCCCGGCGTTATCGGGAACCGGTCGTCCGGTTCCCGCAGCCCTTTCGCGGATCCTGACGACAATGATCCGCCCCGCCGGCCGGGAGCCCCCCGGCCGACAAGGACAGACGGACATTTTTTGAAGGACGGGGAAACCCCATGTCGAAAAGCCAATTCGCCGATCGCCGCTTCTTTGCGCCGGTGGAGGAAGAAACCATCGCCCCCATGACGGCGCTGGCCGGCAAGCCCGGCGGCGCGGCGCTTCTGTGGCGCTGCGGCGTGGTGCGCATGCCCGACGGCCGCTTCTTCCATGACCTGACCGCCGGCAACGATTCGATCATCGACCCGGCGGAAGAGGACAGCCCCCGCCTTCGTCTGGCCCGCATCGGCGGCCACTGATCGCCCCGTCCGCGCCGGGGAGCGCGGGACACCCGTCCCCTCCCCCGTCTGCGCTGCCCCGGATCCGGCCGCTCCGCCGGACCGGTCGCCCCTGTCCGCGTTCCGGAGCCCGAGCCCGCTGATGACGTCCGAGACCGAAACCGCCGCTCCCCGCCCGCCGAAGCCGAAGGGGCCGCGCGCCCCCCAGCGCCGTCGGCCGCGCAAGGAGATCAATGGCTGGCTGATCCTCGACAAGCCGGTCGGGCTCACCTCCACGGAAGCCCTGTCGGTGGTGAAGCGGATCTATCAGGCGGCCAAGGCCGGCCATGCCGGCACCCTGGATCCGCTGGCCTCGGGCATGCTGCCGATCGCCTTCGGCGAGGCGACCAAGACGGTTCCCTATGTGGTCGACGGCCGCAAGATCTACCAGTTCACCGTGGAATGGGGCGTCGAGACCGACACCGACGATTCGGAAGGAAAGGTCATCAACCGCTCCGATCTGATCCCCGCTGCCGAGGCGATCCGGGCGATCCTGCCCCGTTTCATGGGCGAGATCAGCCAGGTTCCGCCGAAATTCTCGGCCATCAAGATCGACGGCGAACGCGCCTATGACCTTGCCCGCGATGGCGAGGAGGTGGTGCTGGAAGCCCGCACCATCGCGGTGCACCGGCTGGACCTCGTTGCCCAGCCCGACGCCACCCATGCGGTGTTCGAGGCCGAATGCGGCAAGGGCACCTATGTGCGCGCGCTCGCCCGCGACATGGGCCGCGCGCTCGGCACTTTCGGCCATGTCACGGCGCTGCGGCGTCAGCTCGTCGGGCCTTTCGACGAGGAAGACATGGTGACCCTGTCGGAAATCCGGGAAACCGGTGATATAGAGACCCCGGCCGACCGCGACACCGCGCTCGGCAACCTGCTCCTTCCCGTCTCGACCGCGCTGGACGACATCCCGGCGCTGGCCGTTTCGCGGGGAGACGCGGCCCGCCTCCGTCGGGGGCAGTCCGTGATGCTGCGTGGTCGGGATGCCCCGGCGAACCTCGATCTCGTCTGCGTGACGAGCGGCGATGACCTCGTCGCCGTCGGCGCCGTCGAGCGGGGCGAGCTGCTTCCCCGCCGCGTTTTCTCGCCGTCCCGTCCCGAGGAGGCTCCGGCCGCCCTGGTGGTGGAGACGGCGCGGCGCGGGGCCGAGCGGCCCCAGCGCCAATTCAACGAGGACTGACGGCCGGATCGGATCCGCCCGTCCAAAGAGAACAGGACACACACGATGTCGATCACTGCCGAGCGCAAGCAGGCCCTGATTGCCGAATACGCCACCGCCGCCGCCGACACCGGTTCGCCGGAAGTCCAGGTTGCGATCCTGTCGGAGCGTATCGCCAACCTGACCGAGCACTTCAAGACCCACGCGAAGGACAACCATTCCCGTCGTGGTCTGCTGAAGCTCGTCAGCCAGCGCCGCACCCTTCTCGACTATCTGAAGAAGAAGGATGCCGGCCGTTACCAGACCCTGATCGCCCGCCTCGGCCTGCGCCGCTGACGGATGTTCTTGCCGCGGCGGGCCTCGTGCCCGCCGCGGTCGCTTTGACGGCCGCGTGATTTGCCCCTACCCTCCGGCTTCGGACGGGGCAGGCGCGGACCAGAAGCGCCCCCATCGCGAGCCCGCTGCGGTTCGCGGGGCTCCTTCTTCCCTGGGCCACGGGGCAGGATTGCCGGATGCGCAGGCCCGACAGGCGGACACCCCGTTCGCCCGCGCTGCGCCTCCCGCCGTCTTGCCCGTGGCTCGCAGACCCGAACCGGACCCGCCACCGGCGCCCAGATGCGGCGTCGGAGCCCGTCCACCGGCCTGCCCGGCCCCGGCCCCCCGCATAAAAAGCGGGGGCGGCCGCCGGACCGGCCCGCCAGAACACACGAAGGCGAAGACAGCACATGTTCGACATCCAGCGCGAAACCATCGAGTGGGGTGGCCGCACCCTGACCCTGGAAACGGGCAAGATCGCCCGCCAGGCCGATGGCGCCGTGCTCGCCACCTATGGCGAGACCACCGTGCTTGCGACCGTCGTTGCCGCCCAGGAGCCGAAGCCCGGCCAGGACTTCTTCCCGCTGACGGTCAACTATCAGGAAAAGGCCTTCGCGGCCGGCAAGATCCCCGGCGGCTACTTCAAGCGCGAAGGCCGGCCGAGCGAGCACGAGACCCTCGTCTCGCGCCTGATCGACCGCCCGATCCGTCCGCTGTTCGCCGACGGCTTCAAGTGCGACACCCAGGTCATCATCACCGTGCTGGCCCATGACCTGGAGACCCAGCCGGACATCGTCGCCATGGTGGCCGCCTCTGCCGCGCTGTGCCTCTCGGGCGTGCCCTTCATGGGCCCGATCGGTGGCGCCCGCGTCGGCCTGATCGAAGGCGCGTTCGTGCTGAACCCGACCGTCGACCAGATGGAAGCCTCCAAGCTGGACCTCGTCGTCGCCGGCACCACCGACGCCGTGCTGATGGTCGAATCCGAGGCCAAGGAACTCTCGGAAGCCGACATGCTCGGCGCCGTGATGTTCGGTCACAAGGGCTTCCAGCCGGTGATCGAGGCCATCATCCGTCTGGCCGAGCGCGCCGCCCGCGAGCCGCGCGCCCTGCCGGCCGGTCCGGATGCCGCGCTCTATGAGCGCGTCAAGGAAATCGCCGGCACCCGCCTGCGCGAGGCCTACCAGATCCGTGCCAAGGCCGCCCGTCGTGACGCCGTCGGCGCCGTGAAGTCGGACGTCCTGGCCGTGCTCTCGGGCCCGGATGCCGAGACCCCGGTTCCGGCGACCACCGTCGGCGAGCTGTTCAAGAAGGCGGAAGCCGACATCGTCCGCAACACCATCCTGGACGACAAGGTGCGCATCGACGGCCGCGATCTCGTGACCGTGCGCCCGATCGTGGCGGAAGCCGGCATCCTGCCGCGCGCCCATGGCTCGGCCCTGTTCACCCGCGGCGAGACCCAGGCCCTGGTCGTCTCCACGCTGGGCACCGGGGACGACGAGCAGTTCGTCGACGCGCTCGAAGGCACCTACAAGCAGACCTTCCTGCTGCACTACAACTTCCCGCCCTATTCCGTGGGCGAGACCGGCCGCATGGGCTCGCCCGGCCGCCGCGAGATCGGCCATGGCAAGCTCGCCTGGCGCGCCATCCATCCGATGCTGCCGGCGCACCACGAGTTCCCCTACACCCTGCGCGTCGTCTCCGAGATCACCGAGTCCAACGGCTCGTCCTCGATGGCGACGGTCTGCGGCACCTCGCTCGCCCTCATGGACGCCGGCGTTCCGCTGAAGCGCCCGGTGGCCGGCATCGCCATGGGCCTCATCAAGGAAGGCGAGCGCTTCGCGGTGCTCTCCGACATCCTGGGTGACGAGGACCATCTCGGCGACATGGACTTCAAGGTGGCCGGTACCGCCGAAGGCGTGACCGCCCTCCAGATGGACATCAAGATCGACGGCATCACCGAGGAGATCATGCGGGTCGCCCTCGATCAGGCCAAGGGCGGTCGCCTGCACATTCTGGGCGAGATGGCCAAGGCCCTGACCGAGGCCCGCTCGGAGCTCGGCGAGCACGCCCCGCGCATCGAGGTCATCAAGATCCCGGTGGACAAGATCCGCGAAGTGATCGGGTCCGGCGGCAAGGTGATCCGCGAGATCGTCGAGAAGACCGGCGCCAAGATCAACCTCGAGGACGACGGCACCGTGAAGATCGCCTCGGCCGACGGCAAGGCGATCAAGGCTGCCATCAACTGGATCAAGGGCATCGCTGCCGAGCCGGAAGTGGGCGCCATCTATGAGGGCACCGTGGTGAAGTGCGTCGAGTTCGGCGCCTTCGTGAACTTCTTCGGTTCCCGCGATGGCCTCGTGCACATCTCGCAGCTTTCCACCGGCCGTCCGCAGAAGGTCTCGGACGTCGTCAAGGAAGGCGACAAGGTGTGGGTGAAGCTGATGGGCCTCGACGAGCGCGGCAAGGTCCGCCTGTCCATGAAGGTCGTCGACCAGAAGACCGGCAAGGAAATCACCGGCGAAGCCGCCTGATTTCTGCCTGACCGGCTGAATTGAGAAAGCCCCCGGATGGTCCGCCATCCGGGGGCTTTTTGCTGCGCAATCGGGCTCCCGCCCGAACCCGGCCGGAGACCCGGGGGTCTCCGGACCTCCCCCCTTTTT
>JBBSSF010000291.1:0-5352 GCA_038242345.1 Hyphomicrobiales bacterium | reverse complement strand
GCCGGCGCCGCCCGCCGGGGTCCTTGCGGCAGCTGCCGATCCGCGCCTGCCGGCGCTCGGCCTGCGGGCGATCCTGCCGGCCGGTGCGCCGCTTCCGGCCGGCTGCGCGCCTGCGACGGCCGAGGCCTGGGCCGCCCGCCGGGTGGCCTTCGGCGTGCCGGAAAGCGGGATCGACTTCGCCCTCGGCGATGCCTTCCCCCATGATGCCGACATGGACGATCTCAACGGGGTCGATTTCACCAAGGGCTGCTTCGTCGGACAGGAAGTGGTGTCGCGCATGAAGCATCGCGGCACCGCGCGTCGGCGGGTGATCCGGGTGCACGCCGCAGCCCCGCTGCCGCCGCCCGGCACCCCGGTGCTGGCCGATGGCCGCATGGCGGGCAGCCTCGGCACGGTTGCCGGCGACAGCGGGCTGGCGCTCGTGCGCCTCGACCGGCTGAAGGCCGCCCTGGATGCGGGCGCCGGGGTGACGGCGGATGGCATCGCCCTGACGCCGGAGCTGCCGGCCTTCGCCCGCTTCGGCTGGCCCGCCGACAGCACCGGAGACTGAGCATGGCCGGCCCGCCGCGCGCCTGGCAGCGGATGCTCTCCGGCCGCCGGCTCGATCTTCTCGACCCGTCTCCGCTCGACATCGAGATCGGCGACATCGCCCATGGTCTTGCCCGGGTCGCGCGCTGGAACGGCCAGACGGTGGGCCCGCACGCCTTTTCCGTTGCCCAGCACAGCCTGCTGGTGGAGGCGATCGCGGCCCATGTCTCCCCAGCCGCCGGGCCCGAGGCCGGCCTCACCGCCCTTCTGCACGATGCCTCGGAATATGTGGTCGGCGACCTGATCTCGCCCTTCAAGGCGGTGGTCGGGCCAACCTACAAGGGGCTGGAGCTGCGCATCCTCGCGGCCGTGCGGCTGCGCTTCGGCCTGCCGGCCAGCGTCGCGCCGGATCTCGCCCGGGCGGTGAAGGCGGCCGACGGGCTGGCCGCCTGGCTGGAGGCGGTGCATCTGGCCGGCTTCGACGTGACGGAGGCCGACCAGATCTTCGGGCGCCCCCGCGGCCGGGCCGCGAGCTTCGCGCCGGGGGCGCTGATCGAGCCGTGGCCGACCGCCGAGGCGCAGCGGCGTTTCCATGACCGGTTCACCCTTCTGGACAACCAACGGCGGGGTTCCGCCGCGGACGGCATCGGTCCATAGTGACGGGGAAGAGCGGGACGACACCCGCCTGTCCCTGAGGAAACAACCGATGCTGCATGTGTGCTCCCTCGCCCGTCTCGGCGAAACCGTCTCCCGGACCGGAGCCCGCCACATCATCACGCTCATCAATACCGGCACGCCGGTGCCGCGCCCGGCCTCGGTGCGGCCGGAAGATCATCTGTTCCTCGGCTTCAACGACATCATCGAGCCGGTGGCCGGCCTCACCCCGCCGGGGGATCATCATGTCGCCTCGCTGCTGCGCTTTGCCGAGCGCTGGAACCGCGAGACGCCGATGGTGGTCCACTGCTTTGCCGGCATCAGCCGGTCCACGGCGGGCGCCTTCATCATCGCCTGCGCCCTGGCGCCGAACCGGCCGGAACGGGAGATCGCCCGGCGGCTGCGCGCTGCCTCGCCCTCGGCCACCCCGAATCCCCGGCTGGTGACGCTCGCCGACCAGCGCCTCGGCCGCGGCGGCCGCATGGTCGAGGCGATCACCGAAATCGGCCGCGGCGCCAATGCGTTCGAGGGCGAGCCATTCGCCCTCGCCATCGACTGAACCCGTTTCGGCGCGCCGCTGCCGGCCGCGGCCCTTCGGCCACCGCGGCGCAACAGAGCTGTATTTTCTCCGACTTGAGTATATCTCCGGTCTCCGGCACATGGTGTGATGCGTCACAGGCGGTCCCGGCCTCCCCCGGGATGACTGCCCGTGCGTCCTGCGCCGGCCGAAGTCGCGGCCTTCGCGTGCAGGAAATGAGCGTCCAGCCCCTTCAGGAGCATCCATGGCCGATGGCGGCACCCGGATCGAGATCGGCCTCAGCGCGGCAATCGTCGCCGTGGCGGACCCGACCCCGCTGATCCTGGCCGTGTCCGCCCGGCCGGAGGACGGCGTCGACGAGCCGGAGGGCCTGCCCTCGGGTCCGTTCGACCCCCATGCCCACCGCACCTTCGAGATCGGGCTGCGCGCCTTCGTGAAGGAGCAGTCGGCGCTCAGGCTCGGCTATGTGGAGCAGCTCTACACCTTCGGCGATCGCGGCCGGCAGGCGGATCTCGGCCCGCACACGGTGTCCGTCGGCTATCTGGCGCTGACCCGGCCGCACCCCGATTCGGCCATGGCCATGGACCGGGCGCGGGCGACCTGGCGCCCCTGGTACCGCTATTTCCCCTGGGAGGACTGGCGCGAGGGCCGGCCGGCGATTCTCGACAACACCCTCTTGCCGGCGCTGGACGCCTGGACCCGGGAGCCGCCCGATGCCGGTGCCCCGCCCCGGGCGCTCTCCCGGGAAGAGCGGATCCGGCTGGCCTTCGGCCTCGATGGCGCGCGCTGGGACGAGGAGAAGGTGCTCGACCGCTACGAGATTCTCTATGAGGCCGGGCTCGCCGACGAGGCCCGGCGCGATGGCCGGGCGGCGGCGCTGGCGCGGGCCTGCCGTCCGGGCGGCCTCGGCCACCCGATGCGCTTCGACCATCGCCGCATTCTGGCGACCGCGATTTCCCGGCTGCGGGCCAAGCTCAAATATCGCCCGGTGGTGTTCGAGCTGATGCCGGACACCTTCACCCTCACCGAGCTGCAGCGCACGGTGGAGGCGATCGCCGGCCGGCATCTGCACAAGCAGAATTTCCGCCGGCTGGTGGAGACCACCCAGATGGTGGAGCCCACCGGCGAAAGCACCAGCCGCACCGGCGGGCGCCCGGCCCAGCTGTTCCGCTTCCGCCGCGAGGTGCTGAAGGAGCGTCCGGCGCCGGGCCTGCGCTTCGGCATGCGGTGACCCGGACGCCGCCACCGGGCGGGATGGCAGACCGAGATCAGAAATCCACCGCGATGCCCTTGGCCTCCCAGTCGCCATAGCGCACCGGTTCCGGGCCGTTGCGGCCGTTCAGCTCCTTCGGCCGCGGTTCGGCGGCAGCCGCCGCCGCCGCGCGGCGCTCGGCCGCCTCGGCAAGGGCGCGCTGGGCCGCCGGCGACAGCACCCGGGCCGGAGCAGGCTCCGCGGTCGGGGTCTCCGGGGTCTCGGGTGCCGGGGTTTCGGAAGTGTTCGCCATGGGATCGGCCCCTTCGCTGATGCGCGCCGGGAAAAGATGATGCCCCGGTCCCGCTGATTTCGCCGCGCGCACGGCTTGCGGCGCGCGGGTTGGCAGCCGACATTGTAACGGGCAAATCCCGCCGCCGGAATGCATGTCCGTCCCCGAAAAGGACGGCGGGCACCGGCCGGCGGTCTTCATGCGCCGGTCCGGGGGCCCTGCAAGGGATCCCTGGCCGGCCGTTGCAGATTTCTCATACGCCCCAATGGCATGAGGAATCTGCATCGGAATGCCAAAGAGTCCTCTTCGAGGATCTTTGGTATAAGAGACGGGTCCGGACAAGGGGACTCCGTCGCCGGTGGCGCGAGGGCCGGTCCGTTTCCCTGCCGGGGACACGGATCCGGACGCGACCCGGCCGGCGGCGCCCCGTCCGGACAGGGACAGAAGGGGGACGGCATGAACTATTTCAGGACCGCATTGCTGCTGGCGGCGATGACGGCGCTCTTCATGGGCGTCGGCTTCCTCATCGGCGGCAGCCAGGGCATGGTGATCGCCTTCCTGATCGCCGCGGCGATGAATGTCTTCAGCTACTGGAAGTCCGACCGCATGGTGCTGGCCATGAACCATGCGGTGGAGGTGGATGCCACCACCGCGCCGGAATTCTATCAGCTCGTGCAGGAGCTTGCGGCCCGGGCAAACCTGCCGATGCCGCGCGTCTATGTCATCAACGAGGCCCAGCCCAACGCCTTTGCCACCGGACGCAACCCGGACCATGCGGCGGTTGCCGCCACCACCGGCCTCCTCAACCTGATGAGCCGGGAGGAAGTGGCCGGCGTGATGGCCCATGAGCTGGCCCATGTGCGCAACCGTGACACCCTGATTATGACGATCACGGCGACGATTGCCGGCGCCATCTCCATGCTCGCCAACTTCGCCTTCCTGTTCGGCGGCAACCGCGACAGCAACGGCAACAGCAATCCGCTCGGCATCATCGGGGTGATCGTGGCGGCCATCGTCGCGCCGCTGGCGGCCATGGTGGTGCAGATGGCCATCAGCCGCACGCGGGAATATTCCGCCGACCGGGCGGGGGCCGAGATCTGCGGCAACCCGCTGTGGCTGGCCTCGGCACTCGCCAAGCTGGAACAGGGCGCGCATCAATATGTGAACCAGGCGGCCGAGGCCAATCCGGCCCAGGCGCCGCTCTTCATCATCAACCCCTTGTCCGGCGCCCGCATGGACAATCTCTTTTCCACCCACCCGAACACGCAGAACCGCATCGCCGCCCTCCAGGCGATGGCGGCCGAATTCGGGTCCGGCGGCTGGGGTGCGCCCCCGCCCCGCGCGTCCCAGCCGCCGCGAGCCGGCGACCCCTGGGGCCGCACGGGCGGCCGCACCGGCGGCAACAACGGACCCTGGGGATAATTGAGCATGACCGACCCGCACCCGCCCGCCGCCCCGGCCACCCCTTCCCGGCCGGGGCGACGGGGGCCACGTCCGCCGCGTCCGCCTTCGGAGCCGGGCTTTGCCGCCCGCCGCGCGGCCCTCTCCGTTCTCGATGCGATCCTGATCGACGGCCAGTCCCTCGACACCGCCCTTGACGGCGCGCCCATCGGCGCCCTTGACGAGCGCGACCGCGGTCTCGTGCGCGCCCTCGTCGGCACGACGTTGCGTCGGCTCGGCTCCATCGACAAGGCGCTGAAGACCCGTCTGGACCGGCCGCTGCCCGACAAGGCGGCCCGCGCCCGCACCATCCTGCGGCTGATGACCGCACAGATCCTGTTCATGGACGTGCCGGACCATGCGGCCGTCTCCCTCGGCGTCATGCTCGCCCGGGCGGATGCGCGGCTTGCCCCCTGGGTCGGTCTCGTCAACGCCGTCGGCCGCGGCGTGGCGGCCAATGCCGAGATGCTGCGCAGCCTCGGCGACGATCCCTCCCTCGATCTGCCGCTGTGGCTGATGCGGCGCTGGACCGAGATCTATGGCGCCGACACCGTGCGCCGCTCGGCCGCGCTCATCCGCCACGCGCCGCCGCTCGACCTGCCGCCGAAGGGCGACGGCGCGGCACTCGCCGAGCGCCTTGGCGGCCGGCTGCTGCCCCCCGGCTCCGTGCGGCTTGCCGGCGCCGGCCTCGTCGAGCGGCTGCCGGGC
>JBBSSF010000290.1:0-5357 GCA_038242345.1 Hyphomicrobiales bacterium | reverse complement strand
CGGAGGCCGGCGCGCTCCTCGCCCGCGGCCGCCTGAAGCATCAGTATCCCCATTCCTGGCGCTCCAAGAAGCCGGTCATCTTCCGCAACACCCCGCAATGGTTCATCGCCATGGACCGGGATCTGGATGTCCCCGGCGACACCCTGCGCAGCCGCGCCCTGAACGCGATCGACGCCACCCGCTTCGTGCCGCCGACCGGGCAGAACCGGCTGCGCGGCATGATCGAGGCCCGGCCAGACTGGGTGGTGTCGCGCCAGCGCGCCTGGGGCGTGCCGATCGCCGTGTTCCGCAACACCGAGACCGGCCAGCTGGCGCCGGGCGTCGGCTTTGCCGGCAATGATGCGCTGACGGCCCGCATCCTCTCGGCCTTCGCGGCGGAAGGGGCCGACGCCTGGTTCCAGGACGGCGCCACCGAGCGCTTCCTCGGCGGTCTCGTCGATGATCTCGCCGACTGGAAGAAGGTCGACGACATCCTCGACGTCTGGTTCGATTCCGGCTCGACCCATGCCTTCGTGCTGGAACAGCGCCCGGACCTGAAGTGGCCGGCCGACGTCTATCTGGAAGGGTCGGACCAGCATCGCGGCTGGTTCCATTCCTCGCTGCTGGAATCCTGCGGCACCCGCGGCCGCGCGCCCTATGACACTGTCGTCACCCATGGCTTCACCATGGACGAGGACGGCCGCAAGATGTCGAAGTCGCTGGGCAATACCGTCGCCCCGCAGGACGTCATCAAGCAGTATGGCGCCGATATCCTGCGCCTGTGGGTGGCCACCGCCGACTTTGCCGACGATCAGCGCATCGGCCCGGAAATCCTGAAGTCGACGGCGGATCTCTATCGCAAGCTGCGCAACACCATCCGCTGGATGCTGGGCACGCTGGCGCATTATGACGGCACCGACGTGGCCGTTGAGGGCATGCCGGAAATCGAGCGGCTGATGCTGCATCGCCTCGCCGAACTCGATGGCGTGGTGCGGCGCGGCTATGCCGATTTCGATTTCAAGCGCATCTCGGCGGCCCTCAACGCCTTCATGAACACCGAGCTGTCGGCCTTCTATTTCGACGTGCGCAAGGACGCCCTCTATTGCGATCCGGCGTCCTCCGTCACCCGGCGGGCGGCGCTGACGGTCGTCGACCGGCTGTTCACCTGCCTCGTCTCGTGGCTGGCGCCGCTGCTGCCCTTCACCATGGAGGAGTCGTGGCTGTCGCGCTTCCCCTCGGAGGAAGGCTCGGTGCATCTCCAGCAGTTCCCGGCCGTGCCGGCGGACTGGCGGGATCCGGCGCTGGCGGCCAAGTGGGAGAAGGTGAAGCTGGTGCGCCGGGTCGTCACCGGGGCGCTGGAAGTCGAGCGGCGCGAGAAGCGCATCGGCTCGTCGCTTGAGGCGGCACCCGTGGTCCATGTGACCGATCCGGAGCTGGCCGAGGCGCTCGCCGGTGTCGATCTCGCCGAGATCGCCATCACCAGCGCCGCCTCGCGTGGGACCGACGCGGGCCCGGCCGATGCCTTCCGCCTGCCGGAGGTTCCGGGTGTGGCCGTGGTGCCGGCGCTGGCGGTCGGCCGCAAGTGCGCCCGCTCGTGGAAGATCTCGGCCGATGTCGGCGCGGATCCGGACTATCCGGACCTGTCGCCGCGCGATGCCGAGGCCATGCGCGCCTTCGACGCTGCCGCGTCGGCAGCCTGAGGAGGCGCCCGCTTGTCCCCGCGTCTCCTCGGTCTTCTGGTGGCGGTGCTGGTGTTCGCCGCCGATCAGGCCTCGAAGCTGTGGATCCTCCACGGCCTCGTGGTCTCGGTCGGCGACGTCATCCCGGTGACGCCATTCCTGAACCTGGTGCTGGTCTGGAACCGCGGCATCTCCTACGGGCTGATGCAGCAGGAGGCCGATCTCGGCCGCTGGGGGCTGGTGTTCCTGACGGTGGCGGCCGTGGTGCTGCTGTCGGTCTGGCTGGCGCGGGCGCGCGGGCGGCTGACGGCGGCCTCCGTCGGGCTGGTGCTCGGCGGGGCGGCCGGCAATCTGGTGGATCGGGTGGTCTATGGCGCGGTGGTGGATTTCGTCCACCTCCACGCCGGCGACCTCTCCTGGTATGTCTTCAACATCGCCGACGCGGCCATCGTGGCCGGCGTGATCGGCCTGCTGTGGGAGTCCTTCCGGCCCCGGCAGTCCGGCGACGCCGCAAAGAAGCCGCATTGAAACGGTCTGGTTAACGGGAAGCTGCTGCGGCGCAGCGGAGGGCGGGTTCCGTCCGTCCGCAGGAAGTCCCCCGGGCAGAGGGGCGGCGCGCGGCGGACCGTCGTCGAAGGAGTGACTTGTGACTGACCCGAGTGCAATCTCCGGCCTCCGGACCGTGCGGGCCTCTTCGCTCCGGCCCTCTGTCGGGCTCGTTCTCGGGGCCCTGGTTCTTGCCGGCTGCTCGGCCTCCCAGTTCCGCGATGATGACGAGCAGGATCTGGCTCCCGACACCTCCATCGTCAAGAGCATCATGACGGGCATGGGCGCGGTGGATCCCACCCGCAAGGCCGTGTCGGTGGAGCCGCGGGCGCCGCTCGCCATTCCGCCGGACCGCACCCGTCTGCCGCCGCCCGAGGATGGCCCGAAGGTGGCCGCCGGCGGCGCCAACTTCCCCGTGGATCCGGAAGATGTCCGCCGCGACATGATTGCCGCCGGTGAAAACCGCGAGCAGTCGCGCACCGAGGGCGGGCGCCTGTCCCAGGAAGAGCTTCAGTCCGGCCGCATCGCCGGGGCCGGCATCGGCACCCAGAAGACGCCGATCGAGGATCTCGAACGGCCGATGACCCCGGACAAGCTGGCCAGCAACGGCTTCAAGGCGCCGGATGCCGTGCCGAAGAATCCCGACGGCACGCCCAAGCGCCGCTCCCTGACCGAGCCGCCGACCCCCTATCGCACCCCCGCCTCCACGGCGCCGATGCCGAGCGGCGAGCCGGAAAAGAAGTGGTACAAGCCCGGCACCTGGTTCAACGGCGTGCGCAACCGGCATGACGACATGCCGACCCCGGACGAGACCGGCCAGTGATTGTGACGACGGCCGGGGCCGCCTGAGCGCCCACGCGGCGATTGAAGCCGGCGGCCCGGTCGCGTAAGAACAGCGGCACTGGTGGCATCCGTGCGCGGCCGCGGAGCCTCTTCAGGCGCAGTGGGCATCGGCCCCGCGTGAGAAGGAGGCTCCCGCCCGCGCAGCGGACGCCGCCGCTTGTTTCATCTGTTCATCCGGGCCCTTCCGCAGGACGGGAGCGCGCCCGAGGGCCGGGCGCAGAGCACGCCCGCTTGCGACCCCGACCAGACCCGGCCGCCGGACGCCCTGCCGGCGGCGCCAACAGTTCACGCGATACGGATCCCCATGGCGCGCCAGTTCATTTACCACATGCACGAGCTGACCAAGGCTTATGGCAGTGGCAAGAAAGTTCTCGACAATATCAACCTGTCCTTCTACCCGGATGCCAAGATCGGCATCCTCGGCCCCAACGGCGCGGGCAAGTCGACACTGCTGCGCATCATGGCCGGCATCGACAAGGACTACAAGGGCGAGGCGTGGGTCGCGGAAGGCGCGCGGGTCGGCTATCTGCCCCAGGAGCCGCACCTGGATGCCAAGCTCGACGTGCGCGGCAACGTCATGCTCGGCGTTGCCGACAAGCAGGCCCTGCTCGATCGCTACAACGAGCTGGCGATGAACTATTCCGACGAGACGGCCGACGAGATGGCCCGTCTCCAGGACGAGATCGACGCCAAGAATCTGTGGGACCTCGACAGCCAGGTCGAGCAGGCGATGGACGCCCTTGGCTGCCCGCCGCCGGATTCCGATGTCGGCCCGCTGTCGGGCGGCGAGCGTCGCCGCGTCGCGCTGTGCAAGCTGCTTCTGGAGCAGCCGGAACTGCTGCTGCTCGACGAACCGACCAACCATCTCGACGCCGAGACCATCAACTGGCTGGAAAATCATCTCCGGGAATATCCGGGGGCGATCCTCATCATCACCCATGACCGGTACTTCCTCGACAATGTGACCGGCTGGATCCTCGAACTCGCCCACGGCCGCTCCTATCCGTACGAAGGCAACTACTCCACCTATCTGGAGAAGAAGGCCAAGCGCATGGAGCAGGAATCCCGCGAAGAGGCCGGCCGCCAGCGCGCCATCGCCCGCGAGCGCGAGTGGATCAGCGCCTCGCCGAAGGCCCGCCAGACCAAGTCCAAGGCCCGTATCCAGGCCTATGACGATCTGGTGGCCAAGAACGAGGAACGCATGGCCTCGGGCCAGGCCCAGATCATCATTCCGCCGGGCGAGCGCCTCGGCAACACGGTGATCGACGTCGACGGGCTGACCAAGGCCTTTGGCGACCGGGTGCTGATCGAGAACCTGTCCTTCAAGCTGCCGCCCGGCGGCATCGTCGGCATCATCGGCCCGAACGGCGCCGGCAAGACGACGCTGTTCCGCATGCTCACCGGTCAGGAGAAGCCGGATTCCGGCGGGATCCGCATCGGCGAGACCGTGCATCTGGGCTATGTCGACCAGAGCCGCGATGCGCTGAAGGCCGAGAAGACCGTGTGGGAGGAAATCTCCGGCGGGTCCGACGTCGTCACCCTCGGCAAGCGCGAGGTGCCGTCGCGGGCCTATGTGGGCGCGTTCAACTTCAAGGGTCCGGACCAGCAGCAGAAGGTGGGCGCGCTCTCGGGCGGTCAGCGCAACCGGGTGCATCTGGCCAAGATGCTGAAGTCCGGCGCCAACGTGCTGCTGCTCGACGAACCGACCAACGATCTCGACACCGAGACGCTGGGCGCGCTGGAAGATGCGCTGGAGGATTTCGCCGGCTGCGCGGTCATCATCTCCCATGACCGCATGTTCCTGGACCGTCTTGCCACCCACATCCTCGCCTTCGAGGGCGACGGCCATGTGGAATGGTTCGAGGGCAACTTCCAGGCCTACGAGGCCGACAAGGCGCGGCGCCTGGGCCCGGAGGCCCTGCTGCCGAGCCGGGTGAAGTACAAGCGCCTGACGCGCTGATCCGGCAGACCCCTCGGGGACGATCCGGCGGGGCCCTTCGGGGCCCCGCTTTGCGTTTGCACGGCTGTCGTGCGCACCGCAGCACCCCGGAGGGAACCAGTCGCCCGCCGCGCCGTTGGAGTCGATGAGCGCGGGGCAGGAGGGCGGTGGGATGCGCGGGGTCCTTTTGTGGGTGCTGATCTTTCCCGTGCCGGTCGGAATGGTGATCTATTTCGCCTTCGGGTGATCCCAAAGATCCTCGAAGAGGACTCTTTGGTATTCCGATGCAGATTTCTCATGTCCTTGGGGCATATGAGAAATCTGCTGCCCTTCAGGCGCACGGTGCGGTCAGCACTTCGTGCGGCTGGTAT
>JBBSSF010000289.1:0-5365 GCA_038242345.1 Hyphomicrobiales bacterium | reverse complement strand
CCGTCTTGCGGCCCACCCCGGGCAGAGCCTCAAGCGCCTCGCGATCATCGGGCACCGCGCCGCCATGCTTTTCCACCAGCTGACGGGATAGTTCGATCACATTGTGGGCCTTGGTGCGGTAGAGGCCGATGGTGCGGATGGCCTCGCGCACCCGGTCCTCGCCGAGGGCCAGCATCTTTTCCGGCGTGTCGGCAATCGGGAACAGGTCCCGCGTCGCCCGGTTGACGCCGGCGTCCGTCGCCTGGGCGGACAGCACCACCGCGACCAGCAGGGTGAACGGGTTCAGATAGTCGAGTTCGGTCTGCGGCTCGGGGTCGGCCGCGCGGAAGCGGGTGAAGATCTCCCGGATCTCCTCGGGCGTGTAGCGGATCGCCACTCCGGCCACCTTCGCCGGCCGGGCGCGGCGCGGCGACGGCGCGGCCCCGGCGGACGGGGCCGCGGCGGCACGACGGCGGCGCGGGGCGGATTTCTCGCCCGGCGATGGAGAGGACGGCTTCCGATCGGACATGCCCTCTCTATACTCGGGTGGACGAGGCGCCCGCAATGCGCGACGCGAGGTCCGGGTCATGGATGCCGCCGACGAGGATCGTCCCTTCTTCCATGCGGTGCTGACGCCGCACCGCTCCCTCGGCCCCCGGGGCTTGCGGGTGCTGATGGCGGCCATGGCGCTGGTGTGCGGAACGAGCGGGCTCGCCTTCTGGATCGCCGGGGCATGGCCGATCGCCGGCTTCTTCGGTCTCGACGTGCTGATTCTCTGGGGCGCGCTGACAGCGAACAACCGCTCCGCCCGGGCCTTCGAGGAAGTGACGGTGTCCCTGCGCCATGTGGTGGCGCGCCATGTCTCGGCCCGCGGCCGGCTGGAGCGCGAGGCAGAGTTCCAGGCCTTCTGGACCCGGCTTCTCGTCGAGCGCGACCCGGAGGACGGCATCACCGCCATGCGGCTGACCTCCCATGGCCGCAGCTTTCCCGTGGGCGCCGTGCTCGCCCCGCCGGAACGCGAGAGCTTCGCCGCCGCCCTTTCGGGCGCGCTTTCGGACGCCCGCGCCGGCCGGCCCTGCACCTGATACCAGCCGCACGAAGTGCTGACCGCACCTTAGCGCCTGAAGGGCAGCAGATTTCTCATATGCCCCAAGGACATGAGAAATCTGCATCGGAATACCAAAGAGTCCTCTTCGAGGATCTTTGGTATGAGACTTCCGGGACGGAATGGCGGCGCGGCCGCGCGTCACACCTCGGCCGCGTCAAACCTCGACCAGGCGGACGGACTTCTTTTCCAGCACCTTCAGCACCTGGGCGAGATCCGGGCCGCGCTTCAGGATCAGCCCGGTGGCCGAGACCACCGAATAGGCGCCCTGCCGGCGGGCGAGCCGGGGCGCCTTGACGATGCGGTAGAGCGGCATTTCCGAGGTGCGGCGGAAGATCGAGAACACCGCCTCGTCGCGCAGCATGTCGATGGCATAGTCGCGCCATTCGCCGAGGGCGACCATGCGGCCATAGATGTTGAGGATGGTGGACAGCTCCTGCCGGTCGAAGCTCACCTGGGGCGGACGCTGGGGCGCTCCGCTGCCGGACGGGGCGACCGGCGGGTCCGTCACCACATGAAACCGCGGCTCCGGGGACCGGACTTCTGGCCGCTCCCCCGCTTCGGGCTGACCGTCCTCGCCTTCGCTCACCGGCTCTCGCCTCCCGATGTCATGGCCCTGTCATGATCGCGGCCCCCGATGCGGGGCGCAAGGAAAAAGGGACGCCGCACGCCGATCCGGGGCGGAGCGGGTGCCGGGGCGGGTCCGAAGGGTGTGGTTGACGCGCTCGTGAGGACCGCGCGTAACTCCGCGGACTGGACGCCACCCGCGCGGCATTCTATTGCGAGGGGCCATGGGCACCTTGACCGATCTCGCCAACCCGACCCGCTTTCTGGCGCTCGTCCGCGCCGCGCTGCCGTGGCTGACGGCCGCGACGATTGCGCTGTTCGCCATCGGCGGATGGCTCGTCTTCAACGCTCCGCCGGACTACCAGCAGGGCGAGACCGTGCGGATCATGTTCATCCATGTTCCCGCCGCCTGGCTGTCGATGTTCGGCTATTCGGTGATGGCGGTCGCCTCGCTCGGCACCCTGGTGTGGCGCCATCCGCTGGCCGATGTCTCGGCCCGGGCCGCCGCGCCGATCGGCGCCGCCTTCACCTTCATCGCCCTCGTCACCGGCTCGCTGTGGGGCAAGCCGATGTGGGGGGCGTGGTGGGTGTGGGATGCGCGCCTCACCTCGGTACTGGTGCTGTTCCTCATGTATCTCGGCATCATCGCCTTCTGGAATGCCATCGAGGATCCGACCAAGGGCGCCCGGGTGGGGGCCGTGCTGATTCTCGTCGGCTTCATCAACGTGCCGATCATCAAGTTCTCGGTGGACTGGTGGAACAGCCTGCACCAGCCGGCCAGCGTGTTCCGCATGGGCGGCCCCACCATCCATCCGTCCATCCTGATCCCGCTGCTGGTCATGGCGGCGGCCTTCACGATGCTGTTCGTGGTGCTGCACCTCATGGCCATGCGCAACGAGATCCTGCGCCGCCGCGCCCGCACCCTCAGCCTCATGGCCGCCGACCGCGCCGCCAGCGCGTGATACCCCCTCGCGCCCCGACGCCCTGCCCGTCGCTCCGGCGCACGGGAAAAGGCTCCGGGCTCTCGAAGTGACGCATCCTTTCCGCGCCGGACCGGTCGCCGCCGGCGCGGAGACGATGCCCCAAGGATCCTGTCCATGCTGGGTCTCGGACCGCACGCCGGCTTCATCCTCGCGTCCTACGGCATCACCCTGGTGGTGGTTGCCGCGCTGATCCTGTGGATCTTCCTCGACCATCGCGCCCTCGTCACCCGGCTGCACCGGCTGGAGGCGCGCGGCGCCCGCCGCCGCTCCGGCGCCCGGGCGGATGACGGCACCGGAGCCCCGTGATGACCGATCCCGTGACCCCGCCGCCCGCGGGCGAGACCGACGCCCGCTCCGGACACCGGGTGGCGCTGTTCGTGCTGCCGGTGGCCGCCTTCCTGGTGCTGGCTGCCCTGTTCTACACCCGGCTGGGGGGCGAGGATGCGAGCCTCATCCCCTCCGCCCTCATCGACAAGCCGGCCCCGGCCGACAGCCTGCCGCCGCTGCCCGGCCTTGCCCGGGAGGGCGTGCCGCTGCCCGGCATCGACCCGGCCGACTTCCGCGGTCAGGTCACCCTGGTGAACGTGTTCGCCTCCTGGTGCGGCCCGTGCCGGCAGGAGCATCCGGTGCTGGAGGAGCTGGCCAGACAGCCCGGCATCCGTCTGGTCGGCATCAACTACAAGGACGAGCCGGAAAATGCCCGCCGCTTCCTCGGCGCGCTCGGCAACCCCTATGCCGCCGTCGGCGTCGATCCGGCCGGCCGCGCCGCCATCGACTGGGGCGTCTATGGCGTGCCGGAAACCTTCGTCGTCGGGCCGGACGGACGCATCCGCTTCAAGTTCGTGGGGCCGCTGACGCCGGCCGCCGTCTCCGGCCCGCTGGCCGACGCCATCGCCCGGGCGCGGGCCGGCTGAAGCGCCCCCGCTCCCGGCTTCTCCCCAACCGGCCAACCGTCAGGTCTTCTTTTTTCACCCCCGACCGCTTTCCCCGGCGGTCGGCGCGTGCTGATATTCGGGAACGCGCCAGTTTCCGGGAGACGGGGACGGCCGGATCCGTCCGGCCGCCTCATCGGGCTCGGGCGCCGAATCAGTATCCGATGGACGCTCTTCCCACAGGAATCCGGGTGCGTTTCCTGCCCGGCGGGAAGACCGGACGGGGGCCGACCGCATGAGCCAGACGCCACTCGCCCAGACATTCAGCCGCCGCGTGCCCGAAACCGATTCGGTCGAGCGGTCGGTCTGTGACACCTGCGGCTTCATCGCCTACGAGAACCCGAAGATCGTCGTGGGCGCCGTCGTGCGCTCGGGCGAGCGCATCCTGATGTGCCGGCGGGCGATCGAGCCGCGCCGCGGCTTCTGGACCCTGCCGGCCGGCTATCTGGAGCTGGGCGAGACCCCCGAGGATGGCGCCCGGCGCGAGGCGCGCGAGGAGGCGGAGGCCGAGATCGCCATCGACGGGCTGCTCGGCGTCTATTCCGTGCCGCGCCTGTCCCAGGTGCAGCTGATCTACCGGGCCCATCTGATCGGCGGCTTTGCCCCGGGGCAGGAAAGCCTGGAGGTCGGCCTGTTCGGCCTCGACGAACTCCAGCGCGACGAGATCGCCTTCCCCTCGGTGCTGTGGGCACTGGCGCACGAGCGGGCGGTCCGGGCCGGCGCAGCCGGGCCCTTCGCCAACCCGCCCGGCGCCACCGGAGACCCGTCCGAACTCACGCCCTGAAGCCGGTCCCCGTGTCCCGCCTCGCGCGGAGCGTCACCGTGGCGTGACTGGTCAGTGACGGCCATCGGGCGTAGGGTCACCGCGACCATCCGGCACCGTACCCCCCGCCGGGCTTCCAGTCCCCTGTCATTCGCGGACCCGCCATGTCTCCGCCCCGTTTCCTGTCGATGGCCCGCCGTCTGGTCGGGACGCTCCTGGTGCTCGCCGGCTGCGGAACCGCGCTCGCCGACGGCCCGCGCACGGTCGTGGAACTCTTCACCAGCGAGGGCTGCGCCAGCTGTCCGGCGGCCGATGCGCTGCTGGCGGGTCTGGCCGACGACCCCACCACCCTCGCCCTCTCCTATCATGTGGACTACTGGGATTATCTCGGCTGGAAGGACACCCTCGCCACCCCCGAGAACAGCCAGCGCCAGCTCGCCTATGCCGAGGCGCGCGGCGACCGGGCCGTCTACACCCCGCAGCTGGTGGTGAACGGCACCGTGCCCGTGGTCGGCGGAGACGCCGAGGCGGTGCGCGGCGCCATCCGGGCCGCGACCGAGCCCCTGCCGGTGCCCGTCGCCATCGAGCGCGGCCCGGAGGCCATCACCATCCGCATCGGCGCCGCCCCGCCCGATCTCGCCGACCACGCCGCCACCATCTGGATCGCCGTGGTGGAATCCCGCCACGCCGTCACGCCCGAACGGGGCGAGAATGCCGGCCGGCCCATCGTCTATCGCAATGTGGTGCGGCAGATGCAGCCCATCGGCATGTGGAAGGGGCTGCCCATGACCATCGACCTGCCGATCACCGATTATGGCAAGGCCGGCTGCACGGTGCTGCTCCAGGTCGACCGGGACGGCCGCCCCGGCCCCATCCTCGGCGCCGCCCGCCTGCTGCACGGCCACCAGAGCTGATCCCGGCCGCACGACGTGCTGACCGCACCCTGGCGCCTGAAGGGCAGCAGATTTCTCATATGCCCCAAGGACATGAGAAATCTGCATCGGAATACCAGAGAGTCCCCTTCGAGGATCGTTGG
>JBBSSF010000288.1:0-5375 GCA_038242345.1 Hyphomicrobiales bacterium | reverse complement strand
CGGTGAAGTAGGTCTTCACGAAATCGGACGACAGGCCGACCGCATCGAAGATCTGACCGCCACAATAGGACTGGTAGGTCGAAATGCCCATCTTGGCCATCACCTTGAGGATGCCCTTGTCGATGGACTTGATGTAGCGGTAGATCACCTCCGACGCATCGACTTCCTCGGGGAAGGTCGAGCGCATGGAGACGAGGGTCTCGAAGGCGAGATAGGGGTTGATCGCCTCGGCGCCGAAGCCCGCCAGCACGCAGAAGTGATGCACTTCGCGCGGCTCGCCGGATTCCACCACCAGACCGACCGAGGTCCGCAGACCCTTGCGGATCAGGTGATGATGCACGCCCGCGGTCGCCAGCAGCGCCGGGATCGGGATGCGATCCGGGCCCACCATGCGGTCCGACAGGATGATGATGTTGTAGCCGCCATGCACCGCCGCCTCGGCGCGCTCGCACAGACGCTCCAGCGCATCGACCATGCCATCAGGCCCGCGCGGCGCCGCGAAGGTGATGTCGAGGGTCTTGGTCTGGAAGGCGTTGTCGGCCACGTCCTCGATGGAGCGGATCTTCTCCAGATCCTCGTTGGTGAGGATGGGCTGGCGCACCTCAAGCCGGCGGCGCTTCGAGTTGCCCTTCAGGTCGAAGAGGTTCGGGCGCGGACCGATGAAGGACACCAGGCTCATCACCAGCTCCTCGCGGATCGAGTCGATCGGCGGGTTGGTGACCTGGGCGAAGTTCTGCTTGAAGTAGGTGTAGAGCAGCTTCGGCTTGTCCGAGAGCGCCGACAGCGGGGTGTCGGTGCCCATGGAGCCGACCGCTTCCTGGCCGGTGGTGGCCATCGGCGGCAGCAGCAGCTTGATGTCTTCCTGGGTGTAGCCGAAGGCCTGCTGGCGATCGAGGAGCGTCACGTCGGTGCGCGGCGCCCGCGCCGGCACAGGCGGCAGGTCCTCGAGCACGATCTGGGTGCGCTCCAGCCAGGTCTTGTACGGGTTGGCCGAGGCGAACTTGCGCTTCATCTCCTCGTCGGAGACGATGCGGCCCTCTTCCAGGTCGATGAGCAGCATCTTGCCCGGCTGGAGGCGCCACTTCTCGACGATCTTGTCCTCCGGCACCGGCAGCACGCCGGATTCCGAGGCCATGACCACGAGGCCCTCGTCGGTGACGAGATAGCGGGCCGGCCGCAGGCCGTTGCGGTCCAGCGTCGCGCCGATCTGGCGACCGTCGGTGAAGGCCACGGCGGCCGGACCGTCCCACGGCTCCATCATGGAGGCATGGTACTCGTAGAAGGCGCGCCGCTCCTCCTCCATGAGCGGGTTGCCCGCCCAGGCTTCCGGGATCAGCATCATGACGGCATGCGCCATCGAGTAGCCGCCCTGGACGAGGAATTCCAGCGCGTTGTCGAAGCAGGCGGTGTCCGACTGGCCCTCGTAGGAGATCGGCCAGATCTTGGAGATGTCGTTGCCGAACAGGTCGGAATCGACCGAGGCCTGCCGCGCCGCCATCCAGTTGACGTTGCCGCGCAGCGTGTTGATCTCGCCGTTGTGGGCGACCATCCGGTAGGGATGGGCGAGCTTCCACGACGGGAAGGTGTTGGTCGAGAAGCGCTGGTGCACGAGGGCGAGCGCGGAAACGAAGCGCGCGTCCTTCAGGTCCTTGTAATAGGTACCGACCTGATAGGACAGGAACATGCCCTTGTAGACGATGGTCCGGGTCGACAGCGACACGATGTAGAACCGGTCGTCGGACCCGCCATGCTCGGCATAGATGGTGTTGGAGATCACCTTGCGCAGGATGAACAGGCGGCGCTCGAACGCGTCCTGATCGGTGAGCCCGGGGCCGCGGCCGATGAACAGCTGGCGGTGCACCGGCTCGGTGGCGACGATGTCCGGCGCCTTGGAGAGCGAGGAGTTGTCGACCGGCACGTCGCGCCAGCCGAGGAGCACCTGGCCCTCGTCGGCGATCACCCGCTCGATCACTTCCTCATAGTGCTTCCGGTCGGTCTCGTCCTGCGGCATGAAGAAGAAGCCGACGGCATATTCGCCGGGCTCCGGCAGGGTGAAGCCGAGCTTGGCACACTCTTCCTTGAAGAAGCGATGCGGAATCTGGGCCAGAAGACCCGCGCCATCGCCCATGAGCGGGTCGGCGCCAACGGCACCGCGATGCTCCAGATTCTCCAGGATGTGCAGACCCATCTCGATGATGGAATGGGTCCGGCGGCCCTTCATGTCGGCCACGAAGCCGACACCGCAGGCATCCCGCTCCTGATCCGGGCGATAGAGGCCCATGGCGGCGGCCGTTTCGCGTCCGGCGCCCACCGGCGCCACCGCGATCCCGTTCACGTCGCTCTTTTCCATGGGTCCGTCAGACATCGATCCGTCCGCCATCAACCTATCGCTCATCATTCACGAGCCCCCAAATAGACAGGCCCCACCCGTTCCGGAGCCGCAAGGACAGCTCCGTCCGAAGCCCGGTTCTTCCGCGGCCATCCCCGCACGCCGCAGCAGGCAGCCGCGCGCCTCGGGCGACCCCAGGCATCCCCGGCCCTCAAGACCATCCCTGCAGCCTCGGCCACCCCCGGAGCGGGACCCCCCAAGACAATTCCCCAGCCGCGCCTCTTGCAAGGATCAGGCCCGTTGCCCGCATGCCGTGTTTCGCCGCGGTCCGCCGCAACGGACCAGCCAATTCCATATTCTTACGCATGTTCCAAGGTGCGTCACCAGCACATTGGTGCACAAGATGCGAGCACAAGGACGCAGGCAGCCGTCCGGAGCGCCTCCGGGCATCGCCTGCCCGGCCGCCTGCACCCGAAGGCCGGGAAAAAGCGGCCGCCCGTCGCCATAAGACAGCAATACTGTCCTATTCGGCGACCGGAAATTGCCAGAGAACACCGCCCCGCGCAAGGTCCTGTCGCGCCACAGGGCGGACATCCCGCGCCAGACCGCCACCCGGGGGCCTCAGCCGGCCGGGTCCCGATCGGCGGGCACCGCCTCCTCTGCCTCTTCCGGCAGCTGGTGGCGCTGCATCAGCGGGATCTGGCAGGCCGCGAACACCAGCACCAGCGGCAGGAGGCCGAACACCCGGAAGGTGACCCACGTGTCGGTCGAGGCCCAGTGGCGCACGGCCTCGTTGAGGCCGGCGAGCGCCAGCAGGAACACGGCCCAGCGCAGGGTCAGCCGGCGCCAGCCGAGATCATCGAGCCGGATCATGGTGCCGAAGATGCGCGGCAGCGGCTGGCGGCCGATCAGCACCGCCCCGAGCAGGAAGGCGCCGAGGGCACCATTGACGAGGGTCGGCTTCAGTTTCAGCACGGTCTCGTCCTGGAGGAGCAGGGTGGCGCCGCCGAACAGCAGCACCAGCACCCCCGAGACGAAGGGCGCCAGCGGCAGCCGGCGCAGGAAATACCACGACACCGCCACCGCGATCACCGACGCGCCCATGAACACGGCCGTGGCCGTCATCAGGCCGGCCTTCAGGTTGGCGACGAAGAAGACGACCAGCGGCCCCATCTCGCAGGCGAGCTTCAGGCCCGCCCGGCGCGCGGCGCCGGCGGCATCGGGATGGGCGGCATCGGGGCCCGGAACGGCTTCTGGCATGGGTGTCACCCCTGTCCCGGCCGGAGCGATCAGACGGGATCGGCCGGCCGCGCGCCCTCCGGCGCCTCGGCGGAAGTGAGGGCAGGCGGCACCTTCTGCCAGGCCTGCACCTTGCGGATGAAGTCCTGCGGCGGCAGGGCCGGCGAGAACAGGTAGCCCTGTCCCACATCGCAGCCCAGCGCCCGCACGGCCGACAGCATTTCCATGGTCTCGATGCCTTCCGCCACCACCCGTCCGTTGAGATGGTGGCAGAGGGAGGCAACGGCCTTGACCACGATGCGGTTGGGCTCGTCCTCGTTCAGCCCCATGACGAGGGAGCCGTCGATCTTGACCTCGGCAAAGGGCACATGGCGCAGCCGGGCGAGAGAGGAATAGCCGGTGCCGAAATCGTCGATGGAAATCTCGATGCCGTGCAGCCGGAGCTGGGTGGCAATCTCGTAGACCAGGTGGACGTCGTCCATCATCTCGGTCTCGGTGATCTCCACCACCAGACCGGGCCAGGCGGGATCCCGCGGCACGATCGCCCGCACCAGATCGGAAAAGGTGTAGTCGGCCAGGATCGAGGCCGGCGAGTTGACCGACAGCCGCGGGGCGAGACCGGCGCCGGCGAAGATGCGCCAGTCGGTCATGGCCCGGTGCAGCACCCATTCGGTCAGGCGGACGAACTGGTCCAGCCCGAGGGCCGGCAGGAAGGCCCCCGGCGGCACGATGCCCTGTTCCGGATGGCGCAGGCGCACCAGCGCCTCCGCCCCGACGACCTCGGCGGTGCGCAGGTCGATCTGCGGCTGGTACCAGAGCTCGAACCGGTCCTCGCGGAAGGCAGCCTCGATTTCGGCCGGCGCCAGCAGGCGCGCGTCGCCGATGCCCGACGAGATGAGGATGCGGCGCACGTCCGGCGGCCGGAAGGGCTTCACCAGAAAGGGCAGCATGCGCAGGCCGAGCCCGATGCCGGTGCGCTGGGCCTCTTCCAGCCGGGGCTCGCCGAGCCCGCTCATCAGCATCACCGAGCCGCGGAAGCCCTGGGCCGCAAGCGCCGTGAGGGCCGAGGCGATGTCCCCGCCTTCCATGGCGAGATCGAGAACCACGAGATCCGGATGGGCGAGCGCCGCCTTGCGCACCACGTCATCCAGACGTCCGAACGGCTCCACCCGATAGCCGACACCTCCGGCGGCGAACGAGAGGATGTTCAGAATCCCCGGCTCGTCGTCGGCCACGAAACAGACCCGCTGGCGCACCGCCATGGACACACTCCCGCCCGGCCACCGGATCCCCCGACCCGATGCCTCCCCCGGACGCCGCGCCCCACACCGCTGCACCCGTATACACGTCGCGATCAACAGTTTAGCACGGCCCGGCCGGCAGCGCAGTCCCAAGCCGCAGGCCGTGACATCCGGTCCCGGCGCGGCCGGCCACGCCCTCTCGGGGCGCCCCCCGGACGGGGTCCGCGGACGCCGTCCGGCATGCCCCGCGCATGGCCTGTCAGTCCGGCAGGACGTCGCCGGGAGCAAGCTCGAAGCCGGCGAACTCGAACCCCGGGGCCACGGTGCAGCCGACCAGGGTCCAGTCGCCGCGGGGCTCGGCGCTCTGCCACATGCCGGCCGGCACCACGGCCTGGGGCCGTTCGCCGGCAGCCAGATCGGTGCCGAGACGGAGGCGCGCCACCGGGTGGCCGGCACCGACGGAAAGGGCAAGCTCCAGCGGCGCCCCGGCGTGGAAATGCCAGATCTCCACGGCGTCGACCCGGTGCCAGGCCGAGCGCTCGCCGGCCGCCAGCAGGAAATGGATG
>JBBSSF010000287.1:0-5376 GCA_038242345.1 Hyphomicrobiales bacterium | reverse complement strand
GTCGCGGATGGCCGGATCATGTTCCAGCCCGGCGACATGCAGCCGGTAGGGCTGCTGGAGGAAGGTGAAGGTGGAGATGATGATCCGCCACAGGTTCTCCACCGCCGGGAAGGGCAGGGAGCCGCGGTGGGCGACGGCGCGGGTGCGCATCACTTCCGCCTCGCGGCCCGGCCGGAAGGCCCCGGCCGAGCCGTCGCCGGTCAGCCGCTTGGCGACCACGAGGGCGTCGATCACCTCGGAGCGTTCGATCAGGGCGTCGTGGATCTGGGCATCGAGCGCGTCGATGCGGGCGCGCAGCGCCGCGAGCGGGGCGATTGGCGGACGGGGGGCCGTGGCCCGGCTCTCTTCAGACATGGGCGCCGCTCTCGGGAAGAAGGTCTGTCCTCTCCCGGAGGCGCACCAGGCGGACAGGCCGCCGGCCGGAGGGGCGCGGGGAGCGCCAGCCCCGGGAGATATGGGCTGACTCATAGGCTGCTCCCGGGGGGAAATCAAAGAAAACGTTGACACGGCGCCGGCGAAGCCCCTTACCTGACGACCCGCGCGGCCGGCCGGCGATCCCCGGACAGGGACACGCCGCCGCCGTCAGGGAGACCTCCGGCCCGCTGTCCGGCAGACCCGTCCGCGACAGGATTCGCGGCGCTGCTGCCGCCGTCCGGCTCCGTCCTGTCCCTGTCCGTCCGGCTCCCGTCAGGTCCGGTTCCGTCATGTCCTGGTTTCACGGGGTCGAGCGATGTCCGTTTCCGCCACCGCGTCCGCATTCGAGACGATTCGCCGCCGGGAAGTCGACACGCCCACCAGCCTGGTCGCGCATTTCGGAGCCGGCGAACCGCTGCTGCTCGATTCCGGCGTCGCCATCGCCCCGTGGCAGATCGCCTACCAGACCTATGGCACGCTGAACGCCGACCGCTCCAACGCGATCCTGCTGTGCCACGCCCTCACCGGCGACCAGCATGTGGGCAACGACAATCCGGTGACCGGCAAGCCCGGCTGGTGGGGCACCCTCATGGGCCCGGGCAAGCCCATCGACACCGACCGCTTCTTCATCATCTGCTCCAACGTGCTCGGCGGCTGCATGGGCACCACCGGGCCGGCCTCCCTCAACCCGGCCACCGGCCGGGCCTATGGCCTCGACCTGCCCGTCATCACCATTCCCGACATGGTGCGCGCCCAGGCCATGCTGATCGACCGGCTGGGGATCGAGACCCTGTTTGCCGTCATCGGCGGCTCCATGGGCGGCATGCAGGTGCTGCAATGGGCGGCGGCCTATCCGCAGCGGGTGTTCGCCGCGGTGCCGATCGCCTCCGGCGCGCGCCAGTCGGCCCAGAACATCGCCTTCGACGAGGTCGGCCGGCAGGCCATCATGGCCGATCCGGACTGGTGCGAGGGCCGCTATCTCGACGCCGGCACCTTCCCGCGGAAGGGCCTCGCGGTGGCGCGCATGGCCGCCCACATCACCTATCTCTCGGAGACGGCGCTGACCCGCAAGTTCGGCCGCAATCTCCAGAACCGCGAGAGCTTCGGCTTCGGCTTCGAGGCGGATTTCCAGGTGGAAAGCTATCTGCGCCATCAGGGGTCCACCTTCGTCGACCGCTTCGACGCCAACTCCTATCTCTATGTCACCCGCGCCATGGACTATTTCGACCTGGCTGCCGACCATGATGGCGTGCTCGCCCGGGCCTTCCGGGGCACGCGGACGCGCTTCTGCATCGCTTCCTTCACCAGCGACTGGCTGTTCCCCACCCGGGAAAGCCGGGCGGTGGTGCACGCACTGAATGCGGCGGCGGCCTCGGTGTCCTTCGTCGAGATCGAGAGCGACAAGGGCCACGACGCCTTCCTGCTCGACGAGCCGGAGCTCTACCGCACCGTCCATGGCTTCCTGTCGGGGGCGGCGCGGGCCCGCGGCATCGCCCCGCCCGGAGGAACACGCTGATGGCCTTCACCCAGGCGCCCGTCGAAAAGCGCGTCGACCTCCAGGTGATCGCGGATCTGGTCGAGCCCGGATCCCGCGTCCTCGATGTCGGCTGCGGGGACGGGGCGCTGCTCCAGCTGCTGGCGGCCCATCGTGGCTGTGATGCCCGCGGCATCGAGCTGTCGCCCCAGGGCGTGCGCGAGAGCGTCGCCCGCGGCCTCGCCGTCATCCAGGGCGATGCCGACACCGATCTCGACGCCTATCCCGACGATGCCTTCGACTATGTGATCCTGAGCCAGACCCTCCAGGCCACCCGGGAACCGCGCCGGGTGCTGGAACAGCTGCTGCGCATCGGCCACAGGGCCGTGGTGTCGATCCCGAATTTCGGCCACTGGAGCCACCGCTTCCAGATCCTGTTCGAGGGCCGGATGCCGATCAACGAGTCGCTGCCCTACACCTGGTACGACACCCCCAACATCCATTTCTGCACCATCCGCGATTTTGTGGAGCTGGTGGACGACATGGGCGCGAAGGTGGAGAAGGCGGTGGCCCTCAATGGCGCCGGCTACCGGGTGCCGTTCCGCCTGCCCTGGTGGGTGTGGAACCTTCTCGGCGAGCAGGCGGTGTTCCTGCTCAGGCGCTGAGGCCGGCCGGCGGTGGCGGCGAGCGGTCGGCCTCCGCCTCGCGCCGGGCGTGGGTGGGCGCCGGCTCGGGCTGGAGGGCCGGCACGAACAGCCGGCGCTTCGCCCGCTCTTCCGCCGGCAGGCCCTGCCGCATCCGCTTTTCCGCCTCCACGATGACGACGCCGCCGAAGGTGGGCCACAGCCGGTGGCCGATCGCCTCCCAGGCGCGCGCGCCCAGCAGGAAGCGCCGGGCCGAGGGCGGCACGAACAGCGCCGTGGTGGCCGCCACCGGCTGGAACTGGCAGTCGGTGAGAAGGCGCGAGAGCTGGCCGCGGCTGTAGGGCCGGCCGGAACCGAAGGGCGTGGTGTCGAGCCGGGCCCAGATGCCGCGCCGGTTGGGCACCACCACCAGCCTCCGCCCGCCGGGCCGCAGCACCCGCCACAGCTCCCTCAGCACCGCCCGCGGCGCGTCGGCCCCTTCCAGACCATGGACCACCACCACCCGGTCGACGCTCTGGTCGGTGAGCGGCAGGGTGGCCTCCAGCACGAGGGCCGTGCGGTTGCGTTCCGAGCGCGGCCAGGGCGCGACCCCCTGCACGGCCGGTGCGAAGGCCACCACCCGGGCTGCCTTCGGCACGAAGGGCCGCAGATAGGGCGTCGCATAGCCATAGCCGAGGACTTCGAGCCCCGTGAGATCGGGCCACAGGGTGGCAAGCCGCGACCGGAGCACCAGACGGGCGATCCGCCCGACCGGCCCGTCATAGAAGCGGCGAAGGTCCACCACATCGAGCTGCATCTGTTCCGTCCGCTGCGGAAGCCGGCACCGGCTTCTCCCTGCGGACCATAGGGGGGCGGGAGGGGGCGTGCCAAGCCGGGACGACGCCGCGCCCGCCGGAGAGAGGCTCAACTGTCCGCGAGATCCGCATCGGGCGCGGGCGGATGGCGGTGGGGGGCATCGCCATGGGCGTGGATGTGGGGCATCCGGTGGCTGTGGATCGCCGCCGGCACGATGCGTCCGTCCTCCAGCGCCAGGGCGCGGGTGGCGAGGCGGGCGAGGAAGCCCGCATCATGGGAGACGATCAGCATCGCCGTCCCGAGCCCGGCGAGGATGTCGGTCAGCTTCTCCCGGTGGGGAGCGTCGAGAGCGTTGGTGGGCTCGTCGAGGAGCAGCACGTCCGGCTCCATGGCGAGGATGGCGGCCAGCGCCACCAGCCGCTTCTCGCCCCCCGACAGCCGCCAGGTGATGCGGTCGGCGAGACCGGCGAGGTCCAGTCGGGCAAGCACCGCCCGCGCCCGGGCCTCCGCTCCGGCACGGCCAAGCCCGAGATTGAGCGGACCGAAGGCGACATCGTCGAGGACGGTCGGGCAGAACAGCTGGTCGTCGGGATCCTGGAACAGGAAGGCGGCGCGCGCCCGCACCGGCCGGAACTCCTTCTCCCGCTTCGGCTCCGTTCCGAAGGCGACGAGGCGGCCGGCGGTGATCCGCTCCAGCCCGACGATGGTGCGCAGCAGGGTGGTCTTGCCGGCGCCGTTCGGGCCGGTGAGGGCGACCCGCTCGCCGGCCGCAAGCGACAGCGTGGCCCCGTTCAGCACCGCCCGCCCGGCGCGCGCCACATGCACATTCTCCAGCGTGACCAGGACTGTCATGGCAGGACCACCGCCAGCCGGTCGAGGGCGAGGAGGGCGAGAAGGACCGGGGTCAGCAGGGCGGCAAAGAGCAGGTCGGCCCGGGTGAAGGGCGCGGGCTCGCCGACGGGCATCCGGCCGGACCAGCCACGGCAGCGCATGGCCTCGCTCACCCGCTCGGCCCGGTCCAGCGCCCGCACCAGCAGCATGCCGATGAACGCCCCGAGGCTCCGCCAGCCATGGGCCGAGGCCCGGGGCACGAAGCCGCGCACCCGCATGGCCTCTCCCAGTCGCCGCGCCTCGGCGCCGGACACGGCGGCATAGCGCACCGTCAGCAGGAACAGGGTGACCAGCGCCGGCGGCGCCTTCAGCCGCGCCGCCGCCATTGCGATCCGGCCCGGCTCCAGGGGCGCCAGAAGGGCGGCGAGCACCAGGGCGGCGGCGTTGATGCGCACGAGGAGGGCAAGCGCCCGCGCCACGCCGTCGGCGCTGAGGGCGACGGGGCCGATGCGGGCAAGGGGCGGCCCGCCCATGGTCAGCGGCAGCAGCACGAGGAGCAGCAGGAGAAAGCCTTCCAGATGGGCAAGCCGGTGCAGGAGCGCTTTCGGGGACAGCCGGGCGGTGGCCGCCAGCCCCAGCCCGAGGGCGAGCGCCAGGGCAAGGGCGCCCGGACGATGCAGCCCGGCGATCACCGCGATCGCAAGACCGGCCCCGAGGAGCCGGCTGCGCGGGTCAAGCGCGCCGAGCCAGCCGCCCTCAGGGACGCACAGGGGCAGGGGCGTGGCGCTCATGGCTTCTCCCGCCGCTCCGCCCGCGCGCGCCGCCGCGCCGAGGCCCAGAGCGCGACCCCGGTGAGGCCGACCAGCATCCCGACCCCGCCCATCACGTCGTTGAAGCGGATGCGCGCCTCGGCCTCGGCCTGGGCCTCCGCCAGCGGCCGGATCGCCCGCTCCACGGCGGTGGTGACGAGTGTGTCGAGTTCCGCCGGGGTGAGGGAAAGGGCGGCGGCGGTCGCCGGGCCGCCTGCCGGGGGCGCTCCGGACGGGGCGGACAGGGCGGGCGAGGCCGAGGGCGCGAACCGGTCGGCGGCGAGCGTCGGGGTGGCGGCGTGGCCGTCGCCGGCGTCCACCGTCAGGGTGAGGGGCCCCGGGGCATCGGGGCGGAGGGAACAGGCGCCCTCGGCATCGGTGGCGACGGTGGCGATCACCCGGCCGTCGG
>JBBSSF010000286.1:0-5378 GCA_038242345.1 Hyphomicrobiales bacterium | reverse complement strand
GGTGCCGCCGCTCGCGCTCCTCGGCCTTGCGCCGGTCGCGGGTCTCGTAGGCCCCGACGATGCGCGCGACCATGGGATGACGCACCACATCCTGCTCGCCGAAACGGACCATGGCGCAGCCCGGCACGCCATCGAGGATGCCGATGGCATCGACGAGGCCCGAGGTCTGGCCCGGCGGACGGTCGATCTGGCTCGGATCCCCGGTGACGATCATCTTGGAGCCCTCGCCCCGACGGGTGAGGAACATCTTCATCTGCATCGTCGTGGTGTTCTGGGCCTCGTCGAGGATCACCAGCGCGTTGGAAAGCGTGCGGCCGCGCATGAAGGCCAGCGGCGCCACCTCGATCATGCCCGAGGCAAGGCCGCGCTCGACCTTTTCCGGCGGCATCATCTCGTGCAGGCCGTCATAGAGCGGGCGCAGATAGGGGTCGACCTTGTCCTTCATGTCGCCGGGCAGGAAGCCCAGCCGCTCGCCGGCCTCCACCGCCGGGCGCGACAGCACCAGACGGGCGACATCGCCGCGCTCCAGCAGCGCCGCCGCATAGGCAACCGCCAGGAAGGTCTTGCCGGTGCCCGCAGGGCCGAGGCCGAACACCAGATCGGCCCGGTCCATCGCGCGCAGATAGGCATCCTGGGCCGGCGTGCGGGCGACCAGCGTCCGGCGCCGGGTGGACACCTGGGCGAAGGCGATGCGGCCCTTGGGCTCCAGGGTCGGCAGGGTCATCTGCCCGCCATCGGAGGAGGCCATGCGGATGGCGCCATCCACATCCCCCGGCAGCACCTCGCTGCCCTGCTGGAGCCGGTGATAGAGCTGCTCCAGCACCGCGCGCGCCTGCTCGCAGGCGGTGTGCGGCCCCTTGATCGTCACCTGGTTGCCCCGGGCGACCACGTCCACCTTCAGGCGCTGCTCGATCAGCGCCAGATTCTGGTCGAACTGGCCGAAGAGATCTCCGACCAGGCGGTTGTCGTCGAAGGCAAGCACGACATGGGTCATGTCGGAAGCCGGCACCAGCCGCGGATATGGCACGCGCGGGGGAGTTTCCCCATTCACGAGGCGATCTCCAGATGGGAGGACAGGGCGGACGATCCCGGGGACGCGAGCGTTCCGGCAAGGCTGTTGGGGCCACGCGCGGAGATCCGCACCGGCACGATGCGGCCGATGATCTCCGGCGCCGCCGCCTCGATCACCACGGGCTGGAGAAAGGGCGAGCGACCGACGAGCTGGCCCGGCTTGCGCCCGGGCTTTTCCACCAGCACGTCGAGCACCTGCCCCACGAGACCATCGGCAAACGCATGCTGCTGCGCCGTAATCAGCGCCTGCAGCCGGTAGAGCCGGTCGGTCTTCACCTCTTCGGGCACCTGTCCGGCCCGGTCGGCCGCGGGAGTTCCCGGCCGCGGGCTGTATTTGAACGTGAAGGAGGACGCATAGCCGACGGCGCGCACGATCTGCAGCGTCGCCTCGAAATCCGCCTCGGTCTCGCCGGGAAAGCCGACGATGAAATCTCCCGACAGGGCGATGTCCGGCCGCGCGGCCCGGATGCGCTCCACCAGGCGGAGATAGAAGTCCGCATCATGGCGCCGGTTCATGGCTGCCAGGATCCGGTCCGAGCCCGACTGCACCGGCAGATGCAGATAGGGCATCAGCATCGGCAGGTCGCGATGGGCTTCGATCAGCGCCTCATCCATGTCGCGCGGATGGCTGGTGGTGTAGCGCAGGCGCCAGAGGCCGGGGATTTCCGCCAGCCGGTAGAGCAGCTCCGCCAGACCGGCCGTGCCGCCCTCGGCGCGCGCGCCATGATAGGCGTTCACATTCTGCCCGATGAGGGTGATCTCGCGCACGCCCGAGGCCACCAGCCGCCCGGCCTCGGCCACGATCTTCTCGACCGGCCGCGACACCTCGGCGCCCCGGGTATAGGGCACCACGCAGAAGGTGCAGAACTTGTCGCAGCCTTCCTGCACCGTCAGGAAGGCCGTCAGGCCGCGGGCGACCGGCTGCCCCCGCGCCGCTTCGGCCTCCGCCGCCGGAACCGGCCCGGCATCAAGGGCGGCAAATTTCTCGGCAATGGCGAATTCGGTCGCCACCACCCGCTCGCCAGCGGCCACCCGGTCGAGGATCTCCGGCAGACGCTGGTAGGTCTGCGGGCCGACGACCAGATCGACGGCCTTGGCGCGGGCGATGATCTCGCCGCCTTCGGCCTGGGCGACGCAGCCGGCGACGCCGACCACCAGGGGCTCGCCCCCGGCCCGGGCCCGCTCCTCCTTCAGGAGGCGCAGCTTGCCGAGCTCCGAATAGACCTTTTCGGCCGCCTTCTCGCGGATATGGCAGGTGTTGAGGAGAACGAGGTCGGCCTCTTCGACCACCTCGGTCGGACGATAGCCGCGCGCCGCCAGAGCCTCCGTCATACGCTCGGAGTCGTAGACGTTCATCTGGCACCCGTAGGTCTTGACGTGGACCTTCTTCACGCTGACGGACTTCGCCTCCGGACTGGACTCCCGCCCGCGCGCACGAGCATCCGCGGGCCTCTGCTCCCTTCCAGCCTTACCCTCTTTCCGGGCGCGAGAGAAGAGGCGAGAGACGGGACCCGCCGCCGCGGCTCCCCGCCTCAGCCCGCACGGAGGGCCTGCCGGCCGGCATGGAGGAAATAGGCCAGGAAGGTGGCAAAGAAATCCAGGATCGCGTCCTCCCCCCGGGGCGTCAGGGCGCCCGCCGTCGTCACGCCATCGCGCCGGACGAGCCCGTCGGTCTCGGCCTCCTTCAGGATCTGCAGCACCTGGGCGCGCGAGATGTGGAAGCGGCGGGAGAGATCTGCGATCGACGGCGCCCCGTCGGCGGAGCGGGCGGCCGCAAACAGCGCGATCAGCACCAGCGCCCCGCCATCGCGCTCCGCCGACGGCGAGAAATCCGGCGCAAAGCGCAGCACCCGGAAGCCGCCACGGAAGCCCTCGACAAGGGCGATGGCCAGCCGGGCGAAGAACTCTGCCTCGTCCAGACGGGCGAGCGCCCGGCCGGCAACCGGATCCAGCGGAGCGAGAAATTCGAAATGCTGGCGCCAGCGCGCACGGAATTCGGCGCGCATGTGCGGCGTCGGCACCAGCGGCTTCACCCGCCGGTCGCTTCCGCCTTCCGCCGCCTCCAGATAGCCGCCCCAGCGCATCAGCGCCATCATGGCCTTGGTGCGGCCGCGGCTGCACACCCCGGTCTCCTGGCACAGCCGCACCATCCGGCTGACGGTGAGGCCGCCGCCCTCCGCCTCCGGCAGGGCATCGAGATAAAGGGCGAGGAAACAGAAGAGCAGCCGGCCGCGGTCGTTCAGCACCCGGTTGAGCAGCCGGTTGCCGGAATAGGTGGCGACCAGTTTCGCAGCCGCCCTCACCGCGACACCGTCAAACGCGGGGTGCGCCCGGAGGTGTTCCCGGGTCAGCGTCGCGCTGTCGGACAGGTCCCTGCTTCCCCGGATCGGCACGCGCCTCCCCCCCTCTTTCCGGAGCGGTCCACCCCGCCCTCTCCCCGTGCCCCCTCTCCGCAGCCCGTCGCCTGCGGACACCAGGGGATCCGGATAGGGCCAATATCCGACATGGAGACCGCCGGTGAAACACCCTAGCCTGTTGATGTTGTTCTCCACTTTCTGCACGGGCGGCGCAATGGTCCCCCCGGTTGCATCCCCGGGCCACCGCCCCGGACCTGGCCAGACGGATGCAACTGGACGCGGTCACCGTTTGCTCGCGCCTGCCAGGCCGGCTTCCCCCCTCCCCGGGAGACGCCTGTCTCTTTTGAGCCAGATGGTCCGGCCAGCCGGCCTGAAGGCTGCCGATCCGCCCCCGTTCCCTGTCCGGGGAGCTGGTCCTGCGCCTGCCGAACGCCTGTCGCGGCCGCTTTTTCCGGTTGCGCCCCGGCGCCCGGCCGGTTCTCCCCCTGCCGGGCGGTGCACTACCGTCGGGCGGGGTGTGTCAGTTTGTCCCTGAAGATCCCCGAGCGAGCCCGAGGAGTATGCACGGCACGACCAAGGAAACAAAGGGCCGGTCGCCGAAGCCGGTCCGGCCCGACATCAGCCGTTTCCCCCTGCCGATGTCCGCCCGGCGCGCCAGATTCGAGGCCGAGCGGGCGGCGCTGTGTGGCTGGCGCCTGCCACCCGGGCACCCTTATGCGCTCCTGCCGCGCTGGGTGCCCTATCCGCTGGCCCGCGGTGTCGGGCTCGTCCACCGGATGATCGGAGGCGCCTGACGACTGACCGGCCGCCCCTCCCCGGCCTGCCTCCACCGGCTGCCTTCATGGGAGGGCAGCCTTCCGGATCCGCCCGCGCCGGCCTGATCCGCCCCGACCGGCCCCGCCGATCGCACGGAACGCGCCCTCCGTGTCCGGCCCGGGCGCCGGACAGTCCCTGATCCGAGCTCCGGCATCGGGCAGGCCCTTCCGCCGGGCCCGCTGCCGGCCGTCGCCCTGCCCGGGCAATTCCTTTTGCATTGCACCACTGGGCCGCGCTATCTCTCGGGACAGCCGGCCGTTCATTCTTTCGTTGTTTCTTCCGTGCATTCCTACGCCGTTTCCGTGACAGGAGCGGCCTTTCAACCGGGCAGGGCGACCCATGGCGCGCACGACCGACCCCTATCGGCTCTCCAGCCCGCAGATCTTCCTGTGGCGCATGGTGATCTTTCTCGTCATCGTGGGCTTCATCGTCGCGATCCTCTATCGCACGCTGGCCGTGGCGTTCGCCTCCAATCCCGGCCTCAACGGCCTCATCATCGGCGTCGCCGCCGTCGGCACGCTGCTGGCCTTCCGCCAGGTGATCCGGCTGTTCCGGGAAGTGAAGTGGGTCAATTCCTGGCGCACCTCCGAGGAAGGGCTGACGGTTGCCCGCCCGCCGGTGCTGCTGGCCCCGATGGCCGCGCTCCTCGGCGATCCGGGCGGCATGACGGCGATCTCGCCCCAGGCGATGCGCACGATCATGGACTCGATCGCCACCCGGCTGGACGAGGCCCGCGACATCTCCCGCTATTTCACCGGCCTGCTCGTCTTCCTCGGCCTGCTCGGCACCTTCTGGGGCCTGTCCCAGACCGTCGCCTCGGTCGGTGCAACCATCCAGTCGCTGGATGTCTCCGGGGGCGACGCCACGGTGATCTTCGAGGATCTGAAATCCGGCCTTGCCGCCCCGCTGCAGGGCATGGGCACGGCCTTCGCCTCCTCGCTCTTCGGCCTGTGCGGCTCCCTCATCCTCGGCTTTCTCGATCTCCAGGCCGGCCAGGCCCAGAACCGCTTCTACACCGATCTGGAAGACTGGCTGTCGAGCGTCACCGACATCTCCCCGGACGCGGCCGGCAGCCATGCCGCCACCGCCCATGATGTCCACGCCGCCATCGACCGGCTCGGCCGGCTGATCCAG
>JBBSSF010000285.1:0-5384 GCA_038242345.1 Hyphomicrobiales bacterium | reverse complement strand
GGCCGTCGATCCGCACATTTCCATTTCCACCGTCTACCGGACCGTGAAACTGTTCGAGGACGCCGGCATCATCGAGCGGCATGATTTCCGCGATGGCCGGTCGCGCTACGAGACCCTGTCCGACGACCACCACGATCATCTGATCGACCTCAGGACCGGCAACGTCATCGAATTCCGCAATGCGGACATTGAGCGCCTGCAGGAGATCATCGCGCGGGAGCTGGGCTTCCGCCTGATCGATCACCGGCTGGAACTCTATGGCATTCCGCTCGATGACAAGAGCGAGTGAGGGCGGATCCGTCCGGGCCCGCGCGCCGGCGCCGGCAGCCCCACGCCGGTCGGCCGCGACACCCGAGGCCGACCGCGGGGTGTCGCCGAAGGTCGGCGGATTTCCAATCTGCACCCGAGGCATGAGACCAGAGATCCTTGAAGAGGACTCTTTGGCATTCCGATGCAGATTTCTCATGTCCTTGGGGCATATGAGAAATCTGCTGCCCTTCAGGCGCACGGTGCGGTCCGCACTTCGTGCGGCTGGCATGAGACCAGAGATCCTTGAAAGGGACGCTCTGCTGTTCCGGTGCGGATTTCCGCTGCCCCCGGGGCAGAGGAGAAATCCGCACCGGACAGCCGGAGCGGCCTCTTATACCAAAGATCCTCGAAGAGGACTCCTTGGCATTCTGATGCAGATTTCTCATGTCCTTGGGGCATATGAGAAATCTGCTGTCCTTCAGGCGCACGGTGCGGTCAGCACTTCGTGCGCCTGGTATTACAGGATCTCCGGCAGGAGGGGCCGCCCGTGATCGCGACCCTGCGCGCCCTCCTGATGCTGGCCCTTCTGGTGCTGGTGTCGCTTCTCCTCATTCCCGTCCAGCTTCTGGCGAACCGGTTCGGCTGGCGCATCAATCGCTGGCTGCCGGTTGTCTGGCACACGGTCGCGCGCCGGGTTCTGGGGCTCCGGATCCGGGTGGTGGGCAGCCCGGCGCCGCTCAGGCCGCTGCTGATGACGGCCAATCACGTCTCCTGGATCGACATCGTGGCGCTGGGCAGCCTTGCCCCCGTCAGCTTCATCGCCAAGGCGGAGGTGGCGGGCTGGCCGATCTTCGGCACCCTTGCGCGCCTCCAGCGCACGGTGTTCGTGGACCGCACCCGGCGCGGCGATACCGGCCGGGTGGCCGAGGAGATCGCCGGACGCATGACTGCCGGCGACGCGATGATCCTGTTTGCCGAAGGCACGTCCTCCAACGGCAACGAGGTTCTGCCCTTCCGCTCGGCCCTGGTGGGGGCGGCGGCGCGGCTGGCGGCCAGCGCCGGCGGGCCGGTGCATGTGCAGCCGGTGGCGCTCGCCTATACCGGGCTCCAGGGCCTGCCCATGGGCCGGCGGCTCCAGCCTCTGGCGGCCTGGTATGGCCACATGGATCTGGTGCCCCAGCTGTGGGCGATCGTGCGCGAGGGCGCCCTCGACATGACGATCGTGTTTGCCGATCCGATTCTCCTGGGGCCCGGCAGCGACCGCAAGGCGCTGACAGGCGCGGCGGAGCGCACCGTGCGCACCCTTGCCACCGCCGCCCGCACCGGCCGCCTCGACCCGGCCTGAGAAGTCCGGAGCGGAATATCAGAGAGTCCGTTCCAAGGATCTCTGGTATGAAGCGGGCTCCGGGCCGTCCGCGAGCCACCCGCAGCCACCTTCCCCGCGCCGGCTGATGGTCGAGCCTCGCGCGCGGCCGGAGCGGACGGACGCCCCCACGGAGCTCCCGCGGTACGCGCAGCCCCCTCCCCGCCGCTCCGGCTTCTCTGCTGAAGCCCGTCCGTCGCTCCCCTGGCGCCGGAGATCGGGGAGGAATGCGGTCGACGCTGTGCGGGTACCAGCGCCGGTTTCCCGGCCGCGGGGATGCTCATGAAGCGGGCCTGATTCCCGCACGGGAACCGAATCCGGAGCACCGCGCCGCGCCTCCCGGACCGGCCGCCGGAAGCACAGGCGCTGCCCGGCACGCCCGCTCCGTCTCGTCCGCGAGCGGCCGCCGGGCACCAAAAATCCGCATAAGAATATGATATTATACATTTATTTAAACCAGGATGGTTCGCCTAACGGCGTGTTCTCGGGCGGGAGAGCTTTCCTGGGGAAGAAATGCGGGAAATTGCGCCGGACCGGCTTGCCCTTTCGCCTACAAACCGGATATATCCGCCCCGCACCCGGACGACAGGCCTGAACGGCCCCGTCCGCGGCGCGCCGGAGAGGTGGCCGAGTGGTTTAAGGCGCACGCCTGGAACGCGTGTATACGGGAAACCGTATCGAGGGTTCGAATCCCTCCTTCTCCGCCACTTGCCCCCGAGAAAGCGTTCTCCCGATCCGGCTGCGGCCGGATTTTTGCGTTGTTTTCGCGGGTTATGCAGGAGGGGCTGTTAACCGGCCCTGCTGCCGGGTGGGTCCGAAGTGGTTTCTCCGGGCCGATATTCTCCGGACCTGTTGACTGCGCAGTTTTGGTGAAAAGCTTTCAAGCATCTGTTCTATAAGCCATTTTGTCCGGTGTCCGCGCGGACTCCGATCCCAGTTCCATTCGAGCGAAATGCCACTGGCGTCGAACTCCCTGATTTAGCGATCGCATTTCCGCGGGTCGTTGACCTCATCGCTGCGTTGTGACCATTCTGACCACAAATCAGGGAGGGGCCCATGAAGGCCGTGTCTGCCCGTGAGGCCAAGTATCACTTCGGCCAGTTGATCGACGAGGCGCGGGCCGAGCCCGTGGTGGTCGAGAAGCATGGGCGCCCGGTGGTCGTCGTCCTTGCGGTCGAAGAGTACCAGCGGCTGACCGGCACGACCGTGGAGCCCTTCGGCAAGAAACGAGAGGACGAGCGGTAGCGCATGCCGATACTGAACTGGCTGACACGGGACGAGGACATCCGCACGGCGCAGAACGTGCCCTATCGCCTGCTGGAGGAAGTCCCGGAGCTGTCGGCGGGCGACGGTGGCGCGGGCAACATGCTGATCCAGGGCGACAATCTGGAAGCGCTGAAGGCCCTGCTGCCCTTCTATGCCGGTCGGGTGAAATGCATCTATATCGACCCGCCCTACAATACGCGCTCCGCCTTTGAACACTACGACGACAACCTCGAGCACACGCAATGGCTGGCCATGATGTGGCCCCGGCTGGAACTGCTCCGCGATCTTCTGGCCGAGGATGGCTCGATCTGGGTGTCCATCGACGACAACGAGGGGCACTACCTCAAGGTCATCATGGACGAGGTGTTCGGGAGGCGGAACTTCGTCACGTCCTGCACTTGGCAGCAACGAACAACCCGGGAAAACCGCAAAGTGTTCTCGGAGGATTGCGAACGAGTTGTGATCTACTGTCGAGAGCCCGCAAAGTTCGGGGCAGTGCGGAATGATCTTGAACTCTCCGACACGGTAAGGGGCCGCTACAAGAATCCTGACGATGATCCTCGAGGCCCATGGCAGTCAGTATCGGTAAACGCACAGGGAGGACATGGAACTCCGAGTCAGTTCTATGATTTCACGGCGCCAAATGGAAAGGTTCACACCCTCCCAGCCGGGCGCTGCTGGCTTTACACTTGGCCTGTGATGCAGGAAAAAATCGCAGACAATCGGATTTGGTTTGGTGCAACGGGAAATAATGCACCGCGAGAAAAGAAGTTCTTGTCCGAGGCCAAAGCCGGTCTGACCCCGAATACCCTTTGGCTGGCAGCTGACGTAGGCACGAACGACGAGGCGAAGAAAGAGACCGTGAAGCTTTTCGGCTCGACGGTTTTTGATACCCCGAAGCCCGAACGATTGATCCAGCGCATCGTGCACATTGCCACAAACCCGGGAGATTTGGTGCTCGACTCCTTTCTCGGCTCAGGCACGACAGCCGCCGTGGCGCACAAAATGGGACGCCGCTACATCGGCATCGAAATGGGCGAGCACGCCCGCACCCATTGCGCGCCGCGTCTGCAGAAGGTCATCGAGGGCGAACCGGGCGGGATTTCGGAGGCGGTGGGCTGGCAAGGCGGCGGAGGGTTCCGCTTCTATCGGCTCGGCCCCCCCGTCTTCGACGAGGAAGGCCACATCCGGCAGGACATCCGCTTCCCGGTGCTGGCGGCGCATGTCTGGTTCTCGGAGACCGACCGGCCGTGGGATGGAGATGGCGACAGCCCGCTGCTCGGCATCTACGACGGCCGCGCCCACGCGCTGCTCTACAACGGCATCCTTGGCGACAAGAGACCGGGCGGCGGCAACGTGCTGACCCGCGCCACGCTCGCCCTGATCCGCGAGGATATCGCCCGGCTGGCGCCGGACTTCGACGGCCCGCTGACCGTCTATGGCGAACAATCCCGGCTGACGCCCGCGACGCTCGACCGCGAGCGCATCACCTTCAAGCAGACGCCCTACGACGTCAAAGCGCGGGCCTGAGGGGGCATCTGATGAAACTGAAGCAATACCAGACCGATACTCTCTCCGTTCTCCGCCGCTTCTTCGAGGAGGCGCGCGTGGCGGGCCCGAAGGGCGCGTACGAGGCGATCACCAGGGAGCCGGACCAGGCCAAGCGGCTCGGCCGGTACGGCGGCAGCTACACGCCGCTCGCGGAGTTGCCGGCCGTTCCCTATGTCTGCCTGCGCCTGCCCACCGGGGGCGGCAAGACGATCCTCGGTGCCCACTCCATCGGCATCGCGCGTGACGCCTGGGTGGAGAAGGACTATCCGATGGTCCTGTGGCTAGTGCCGTCGAACACGATCCGGCTTCAGACGGCCGAGGCGCTGAAGAACGCCCGCCACCCCTATCGGCAGGCGCTGGACGAGGCCTTCGACGGCCGGGTGCGCGTGTTCGACATCGCGGACTTCACGCATATCCGCCCGCACGACATCCGCGACCATTGCTGCATCGTCGTCGGCACGATCCAGACCCTGCGCGTGTCGAACACCGAGGGCCGGAAGGTCTATTCCCACAACGAGAACATGGAGCCGCACTTCACGGCGCTCCCGAAGAGCCTGCCGGGGCTGGAAACGCTGGAAGGCGGCGGCGTGAAGTTCTCCTTCGCCAATCTGATGCATGTTCATCGGCCGCTGATGATCGTGGACGAGGCGCACAATGCGGTCACCGGCCTGACGCGCGAAATGCAGGCACGGGTCAATCCGTCGGCGATCATCGAGTTCACGGCGACGCCGCGGCTCAACTCGAACATCCTGCACAGCGTGACGGCGCAGGAACTGAAGCTCGAGGAGATGATCAAGCTGCCGATCATGCTGTCCGAGCACGACACCTGGCAGAACGCCGTGAACGGGGCGATCGCGTCACGGGCGTCGCTGGCCGAGGAAGCCGAGAAGGACACCGACTACATTCGACCCATCGTCCTGTTCCAGGCGCAGCCCAAGAACCAGGAGGGACCGGT
>JBBSSF010000284.1:0-5392 GCA_038242345.1 Hyphomicrobiales bacterium | reverse complement strand
TCGGGCAGGAAGCCGCCGACGAGATCGATATGGGTGCCGGGCTTCACGAAGGCGCCCTTCACCAGCGGCTCGGTGGAGAGGGTGGCCGAGGTGATGATGTCGGCGCTGGCAAGCGCGCCCGGGAGATCGCCGGAGACGGTGACCGGCAGGCCGAGATCGGCAAGGCCGGCGGCCATGGCTTCCGCCCTGGGGGCGGAGCGGTTCCAGATGGTGATGGTCTCGATCGGCCGGGTGGCGGCATGGGCGCGGGCGAGGAAAGGGGCCAGCGAGCCGGCGCCCAGCACGAGCAGATGATGGGCATCGGCCCGGGCCAGCGAGCGGGCGGCCAGCGCCGAGGCAGCAGCCGTGCGCCACAGGGTCAGCCGCGGCCCGTCGAGCACGGCGACAGGCTCGCCGCTGCTGCCGTCCAGAAGCAGATAGACGCCGGTGACGCTGGGCTTGCCGCGGCTGGCATTGTCCGGGAACACGGACACGATCTTGATGCCGATATGATGGCCATCCCCGGTTGCGGCATCGCCGAGGGGCGCGCCGGTCCAGGCGGGCATCAGGAGCAGGGTCGCGTCGGCCCGGTCCGGGCGGCGGATCGGATGGTGCGCCCGGTGCGGCACGACGATGTCGCCACGAAAGGCGTCGGCCAGGGCATCGATCAGGGCGGGGAAGGAAAGGACCTGGTCGATCTGGTCGGCGGAGATGAAGCGCATGTCTCTGGTATCCTCGAACGGCAGGAACTCCGCTTCGCCAGGGGCCGTCCCGGGGGGCGGGCGACGGGGCGAATCAGAGCGCGCGACGTGGGCGCATCCTGCCCGATCGGGGCGGCGAAGTCTGCCCCTGCGGGAACTCCGGGCGCCCGGTCCGCAAAGGGACCGATGGCCGCCGGCGGACGGAGCGGACACGCCGGTGCGGACCGGACATCCGTGCGCCGGCCCGGCAATTTCTCCTGCCGGCACACCGGAAATGCCGTGGCCGCCGCTCGGCCGCCGGCTTCCGACCCGGTTCAGAACTGGGCCGGCGGCGGCGGATGGCAGATCCCGGCCTCCAGCCCCGCGCAGGCCGTGGCCCCGTCGGTGCCGCCGATCATGGCGAGGAGCGGGTCGACCAGAAGCCGGCGGATGGCCTCCGGCCCGGTCAGGGCATCGACCGGAACGGCAAAGAACCACTGGGCCGGATCGTCCTCGACCTCCCAGCGCGGGCCGCTGGGCGTGGTGCCCTCGATCTCGCCGACGGAGTTGGGGGTGTCGGCGTCCAGCTGCCACCAGTCTGCCGGGCGGGGGGAATAGGCGGCGACGATCTTGGCGCTGCGGCCATGAGGCCAGTCGGTGCCGACATCGCTGCCCGTCATCTGAAGGCCGATGGTCAGGCTGCCGCGCCGGCGCGGCTTTTCCCGCCGCATCTCCAGCTGGTCGAAATAGCGCACGAGCACCGGAAAGCTCGGTCCCGACTGCGGCGCGTCCTCGCCCGTGCAGGCCCGGATCAGGATCTCCTGTCCGTCCCGGGTCAGTTCGGCCTCGATCGCCTGGCACAGGGGATCCAGCTCGGCCATGAGGTCGAGCATGTCCTGGGCCGACTGCCAGATGGCATTTCCGCTGGGCATCAGGTGTTCCTGCTTGTCGAAGAGGACGGGCTTGTCGAAAAGGACACGCGGGCCGGGGGACAAGAGGGCCGGGCTCACCAGCCGGACAGGGGGCGCAGACCGGGCGCCCCCCGCCCGAAGGTGCGATCCGGCCAGACGGGCTACTGCGCGCCGCAGCCGCCGGAACCGGCGGGATCAGGGCGCGAACCAGGGTCGGAACGGGGGGCAGCCCTGTCAGCAGAGCGCGGATCTTCTGTGTGTTCCGCGGCTCTTCCGGACAGGCGTCATTCCGGAAAGGCATTATTCCGGAATGAAATTATTCTGGAAAGACGCCTTTATTCTGGAAAGACATCTTTCCGGGGAGACGTCATTGCGGACAGGTACCATGTCTTCCCACACGGTGCGCCGGTTCTGCCGAAGCGGAAAGGCGGGCGGACCTTTCTATCGGGCAATTCTGTATACGCAGATCTGTATACGCAGATACGCAGAGCAGAAGAGGGGCGTGGCCTGCACCGGTGGTCTTTTGATCCGGGCGCCGGTCGGCGCTGCAATCGGCAGAGACCCCGCAGGCCAACCCTTGCTGGCGGTCAGTCTAGCGCATATTTCAACTGATACAACCGGGAACGGAAAGGCCGCGCCGGCACGCGCGCCGGGCCCTCACGGGGCGGGCGGCAGTGCAGCGGTCGCGGGCGGATGCGCCCCTCAGGCCGTGGCGAACAGGGCCGCATAGATCTCCGGCCTGAAGCCCACGGTCAGCTTCCCGTCGACATCCAGCACCGGACGGCGGATCATGGCCGGCCGGGCCAGCATCAGGGCGATGGCCCTGTCCCGGTCGAGATCCGCCTTGTCGGCGTCGGGCAGCTTGCGGAAGGTGGTGCCCGAGCGGTTGAGCAGGGCTTCCCAGCCGAGCCGGTCCACCCAGCCGGCCAGCAGCGGCTCGGCCAGTCCGTCGGTGCGATAGTCATGGAAGGTGCAGGCGATGCCATGGGCATCGAGCCAGGCGCGCGCCTTCTTCATGGTGTCGCAGGTGCGGATGCCGTGGATGGTCACTGTCCGGGTCATGGGCTGTCGCGTCCTCTTTCGTGTCCGGCGGCCGGGGGCTTGTCCCACTTCCGCGGGCCCCGCGCAACGGCCGGTCCGCGCCGGCGGGGCTCATCTCCCGGGGAGATCAACGTTATCCTGATCTTCAGGGTTCTGTTGCAGGATCGCGCCTGCGGATCGGGTCTGCCAGGCGGGCAGGCTGGCCGGAGCTCGGCAGGCCGGATGACGGGGAGGGCAGCAATTGGACGGCGTCGGCCTGCTCCTGCTCGTCGCTCTGGCCGGGCTCGGCTGGATCGGTTTCTCCTGGCACCGCCGTAAGGAGCCGGGAACGATCGAGACCGGGCACGGCGCCGCCGTTGCCACCGGCACCTCGGGCCCCGAGGCGGAAGGGGCGCTGCTGCCGGCCCGCTGGGTGCGCTCCGGCGAGGTGATCCTGCTCGGCCATGTGCCGGTGCATGGTGGCCTGGTCTATTTCGGCCATATCTTCCACAATCCCCCGGGCTCCGAGACCATTCCCGGGCCGCGGCCGGATGCGGCCATCATCGACCCGCGCTTTCCCGTCGGCGGGCTGGGGCGCGAGGAGAATGGCTTCGCCCTCACCACCCCCTATGGCTACGACATGATGGACCGGCGCCAGCGCCGGCATTTCCTGCTCTGGCTGTCCGGGCCGCGGGAGGACGGGCCCGGGCTCGATCCGGGGTTCGTGCTCATCTATTTTCACGGTCTGGAGCGCCGGCTGATGGTCGAGCGGCCCGCCGCCGACCGGGTGGCGGTGCGCGCCGAGGTCCGGCGTCTCGCCACGCTGTTCGGCGGCCGGCCGTGGTTCCGCGATCTGCCGGCCGATCTGATCCATGCCAGCGAGGCCGCCGAAGGCGTGCCCGAGGTCTGTCCGCCGCCGGCGCCCGATCTGTGGGCGGGGGGCGGCCTGGCGCCGGCCGCCCTGGTGCATCTCGGCCGCCGCGTCGCCCGGGAAGGCCGGCTCGATGCCGAAGGGGCGCTGCTATGGCTGCTGGCCGACCGCTCGGCCGCCGTGCGCGGCGTCGGCGCCCGCGCCTTCGAGGCCTTCCGCGAGCTGTTCGCCCTCCGCTTCCGCGCGCGCTGGGCCGACGGCTTTCCCGTGCCGGTGCCGGCCGAACGGCTGCGCTTTCACATCTACCGGGCGAGCAATGACGCCTTCCAGACCCGTTTTGCGCTCGGGGATGGCACGGTGCCGGACCTGCGCCCGGTGTGGGAGGCGATGGCGCCGCTGCGCGATCTTGCCGAGAGCGTGGCCGGCGCACTGGAGCCCTATGTCCGCTTCCTCGCCCGGGCGCCCGATCGCCGGGACAGCGCCGAGGCGCGCGCCCTGCTGCCACCGGAGCTGAGGGCAGCCGCGACGGCCGCCGCTTCCCCGACGCTGGCCGGCAGGTCCGAGCCGCCGTCGCCCGGTGCCGCTGCGGGAGCGGCGCCGATGGCCGCCGCAGACCGGAGGCCGCCGGCTGCCCCGGCGCCCTCAGTCCCGCGTTCGTCCGCTCCGCCGCCATTTGTCGCCGCGCCGTTCGTCCCGCCGCCGGTCACGGGACCAGTCGCTCCGCCGCCCCGGCCCGCCGCCTCCTCGGGCAGGACGGCGGGACAGGCGGAGGCTCTGCCGCCGGGACTGGCGGCGGTGCTGGGCGGGCGCACGGCCGGCATCGTGCCGCTGGCGGCGGTGCTGAAAGGGCTGACGCTTGCGCCCACCTGGCCGCTGCCGTTGGCCGTCCTTGGCGGGCGGATGGACCAGCTGGACATTGCCTTCGAGCCGGATCCGCGCTGCGGCGCGCTGCCGCCGGCGCCTGAAGCGAGCCTTGCCTTCTTCCCGGCGCCGGAAGGTGGCCTGCACCGGCCGGGCGTGCTGGCCGCGGGCCGGGCGCTGGTGGAGGCGGTGGCGCTGATGGCCGGGGCGGGCGCGGTGTCGGATGCCGACTTCACCTTCCTCGATGCCGCGCTCCAGAGCCTCGACGGGCCGACCTCCGAGGAACGCTCGCGGCTCTGGGCCTATGTGGCTGCGCTCTATGCGGCGCCGGCCCCCGGCCGGGCGGTGGCGGAAGCCCTCGGCCGTCTGCCGGCCGGCGAGCGGGTGTCCCGCATCCGTGCGATCCGCCGGGTGTTTCCGCTGGAAGAGGCGCGCACCCGGGTCTGTGCCCTGCGGCTGGCGATGGTGTTCGATTCCATCGCGGCCGAAGAGACGGTGTGATCGCAAGCGGCCGGCCAGGGGAGCCTTTGCCGTGCCGTACAATTTTCTCATATCATTGAAAAATATGAGAAATATTGGGCTCTCTCGGGTCCGCGAAGGGGCCCGAAACACATCCGCCGCCCGGGCGGGGGGAGCCCGGACGGCGGACATGCGCGGGAGCCAGCCAGAGCATTTTCAATGCGAAGCGGACATCGCTTCGCGGGAAGAAAATGTCCAGGATCAGAAGCCTGGAGCACTGTCCCATCTGCTTGAGCGAATGGAAAATGCTCCGGGCCGCCGGTTCATCCCCCGCCTCGCCGGATCCGTCCGGCCGGAGGGAGAGGACCAGCCGCATGCGATCCGGAACCCGTTCTAGATGCCGGAGCCGCCGGTGCGGCGCCGGTCTTCTGCTTCCCGCCAGATCTCCCGGGTTTCGGGCGCCTCAGGCAGGGTCTGGCGTCTGCCGGGGGCTCATACCAAAGATCCTTGAAAAGGACTCTTTGGTATTCCGGTGCAGGTTTTCCATGCCTTTGGGGCATATGGAAAATCTGCTGATCTTCAGGCGCTAAGGTGCGGTCAGAACTTCGTGC
>JBBSSF010000283.1:0-5394 GCA_038242345.1 Hyphomicrobiales bacterium | reverse complement strand
TCACCCGCATCGCCGACGAGGCACGGCTGGCGCTCACCACCCTGGCCGACCGGGCGACCGGCATCGTCACCCCGACCGTGCGCCTCGGCGTCACCGGGCTGTCGCGCTCGGGCAAGACGGTGTTTCTCACCGCCCTCGTGCACAATCTCATCCATGGCGGGCGGCTGCCGCTGTTCGAGCCGCTGGCCTCCGGCCGCATCTCCGGCGCCGTGCTGGAGCCCCAGCCCGATGATGCCGTGCCGCGCTTCGACTATGAGAGCCACGTCGCCCAGCTCGTCGACGCCCGGCTGTGGCCGGAGTCCACCCGGCGCATTTCCGAGCTGCGGCTGACCATCCGCTACCAGTCCGCCACCTTCCTCGGCCGCAATATCGGCTCCGGCAGGCTCAATCTCGACATCGTCGACTATCCCGGCGAATGGCTGCTGGACCTGCCGCTGCTCGGCAAGGACTATGCGACCTGGGCGCGCGAATCGATTGCGCGGGCCCACGCGGCGCCGGCGACACCGGCCACCGGCGCCTGGCTTCAGGCGCTCTCGGAGGCCCGCGGCGAGGAGCCCGAGAGCGAGCTGGCCGCCCGCACGCTGGCCGCCGCCTTCACCCGCCACCTGACCGCCGTGCGCGCCGATCCGGATACGGTCGCCACCGAGCCGCCCGGCCGCTTCCTCATGCCCGGCGATCTCGAAGGCTCGCCCGCCCTCACCTTCGCGCCGCTGGATCTGGCCGAGGGCGCCGCCATCGAGCGCGGCACCTTGGCGGCGATGATGGAGCGGCGCTTCGAGGCTTACAAATCCCACATCGTGCGGCCCTTCTTCCGCGATCATTTCGCCCGGCTCGACCGGCAGATCGTGCTGGTCGACGTGCTCTCGGCGCTGGATCGCGGCCCCGATGCGGTGGCGACGCTGGAGCAGGCGCTGGGCGACGTGCTCGGCGCCTTCCGGCCGGGCCGGCTCTCGTGGCTGACGGGGCTTGTCGACCGGCGCATCGACCGCATCCTGTTTGCCGCCACCAAGGCGGACCATCTACACCACCGCGACCATGACCGGCTGGAGGCGATCCTCGGCCGCATCGTCGAGAAGGCCCGCACCCGGGCGGAGTTTGCCGGCGCCCATGTCGGCGTTTCGGCCATAGCCGCCGTGCGCGCCACCCGGGAGGCCACGGTGCGCCGCGCCGGCGAGCAGCTGCCGGCCATCATCGGCACGCCCCTGCCCGGCGAGGACATCGACGGCACGCTCTATGATGGTGCCACCGAGATCGCGCTCTTTCCCGGCGATCTCCCCGATGATCCGGCCGCCGCCCTCAGGGCCGATGCCGGGCTGGCCCTGCGCTTTGCCCGCTTCCGGCCGCCGCGGCTGGAGCGCGCCGCCGATGGCCGCGCCCTGTCGCTGCCCCACATCCGCCTCGACCGGGCCCTGCAATTCCTGATCGGAGACACCCTGGCATGACCGATCCACGCCGCCCCGGGGCCTTCCGTCTCGACGAGCTTGACGACGCCGACATCCGCGAGACCCCGCTGCCCGAGCCGCCGCCGGCCGCCGGCGACCCCCCCGACGAGGACGCCCTTGCGGGCGACGCCTTCGAGGCCGCAGCCGCCCGTCCGCCGCGGCGGATGCTGACCGCCGGCACCCTGTTCTGGGCCGGCCTTGGCGGCCTCGTCACCTTCGGCACCGGCCTTGCCATCGACCGGATGATCGAGGACCTGTTCACCCGCTCCGACGCCCTCGGCTACATGGCCTCCGGGCTGGCGCTGGTGTTCTTCCTCGGCGTCATCGGCATCATCGCCCGGGAATCCTTCGCGCTGGCCCGGCTGTCGAAGATCGGCAAGCTGCACGCCCGGGCCGTGGACATCGCCGCCTCCGACGACCAGACCGCAGCCCGGACGCTCGCCGCCGATCTCGACCGCTTCTATCGCAACCGCCCCGAATCGGCCCGCGGCCGCGCCGCGCTCGCCGGCTATGCCCGGGACATCATCGACGGTCGCGATCTCCTGGTACTGGCCGAACGCGAACTCCTGACCGATCTCGACCTTCAGGCCCGCCGCCTCGTCGTCGGCTCGGCCCGGCGGGTGTCGGTGGTCACCGCGCTGTCGCCCCGGGCGCTGGTCGATCTCGCCTATGTGGCCGCCGAGAGCATCTCGCTGGTGCGCCGCCTCGCCCGGCTCTATGGCGGCCGGCCCGGCTTCCTCGGCTTCCTGAAGCTCGCCAAGGCCGTCATCGCCCATCTGGCGGTCACCGGCGGCATGGCGGCCGGCGACAGCTTCGTCAACGAGATGCTCGGCCACGGCATCGCCGCCCGCCTCTCCGCCCGCCTCGGCGAAGGCGTCATCAACGGCCTGATGACCGCCCGCGTCGGGCTGGCCGCCATCGACGTCTGCCGGCCCCTGCCCTTCCTGGAAGCCAAACGCCCGACGGTCGCCGAGATCACCGCGGCGATTGCCAAGGTGACACCGGGACAGCGCTGATCGGGCTGCCGCCCGAACCCGCCCGGAGGCCCGAGGGCCTCCGGACCTCCCCCCCTTTTTGAAACGGAATGGGCCAGACGGAGCGCTCCCCGTCTGGCCCGAATATTTTCAAAAGACTGGAGGGTTCGGGAGGCTGTGCCTCCCGGGGGTTTGGGGCAACGCCCCAAAGCATCGCCGGATCACTTCGCCCCGACTTCGGCCTCGAACAGATCGGTGATGCGGTCGACGATGAAATCCGGGGTGAATCGGCCGAAGCGAATCAGCCAGCGGAACTGCCACGGGAACACCCAGAGGGCACGGCGCCGTTCGATGGCGCGGCGGACCTCGCGGGCGGCGACCTCGGGGGCCACCTCGAAGGGCTTGGCGCCATGATGTTTGGCGGCCATGGGGGTGGCGACGAAGCCCGGGCAGATGACCGTGACGGACACCTTCGCGCGACGCAGCCAGCGCCGCAGCGCCGTCCCGTAGGCGACAATGGCCGCCTTGGTGGCGGAATAGGTGGGCAGGTCCGCCACCGGCTGGAGGCCGGCGATGGACGCGGTCATGCAGATGGCGCCGCGGCGGCGCAGGCGCATCCGCTCGACGAGGGCGTTCACCGTGTTGAGGGTGCCGTTGAGATTGATGGAAATCTGCCGGTCGATGTCGGCATCCTCCTCCCGGGCACGGTCGGGCCCGAGGCCGGCAGCCACACCGGCATTGGCGATCAGCACATCCACCGGATAGCGGTCATCGAACTCGGCAAGCACCGGCGCCAGCGCCGTGCGGGAGGAGACGTCCACCACCGAGGTCTCGGCAGCACCGCCCTTGGCGCGGACCCGTTCGGCCACCACCTCCAGCCGCTCGGCATCGCGGCCGACGAGCAGCAGGGTCCGCCGCGGGGCGGCATAGAGCTCGGCCAGCGCCGCCCCGATGCCCGAGGAGGCACCCGTGATGACGAGAACACGGGGATCACGCATGGCCACGTCCTTCCTGCCAGAAATGTCGCCCCGGCGCCGGAAGGCCCTCCGTCACGCGGACCAGGGTCTCGGCCCAGGGGCTCAGCCCTTGTCGCGCAGCAGGCGGCCCTTCTCGCGGTTCCAGTCGCGCGCCTTCTCGGTCTCGCGCTTGTCGTGGAGCTTCTTGCCCCGGGCAAGGGCGATCTCCACCTTCGCGCGGCCCCGATCATTGAAGTAGATCTTCAGCGGCACAACGGTCATGCCGTCGCGGGCGATCGCCGCCATCAGCTTGTGGATCTGCCGGCGATGCAGCAGCAGCTTGCGCGGCCGCCGGGTCTCGTGATTGAACTGATTGGCCTGAAGATATTCAGGAATATAAGCGTTGTAGAGATAAAGCTCGCCGCCATATTCGGCAGCATAGGAATCCTGAATATTGCTCGTGCCGCCGCGCAGCGACTTCACCTCGGTGCCGCCCAGGGCGATCCCGGCCTCGAAGGTCTCGACGATCTCATAATTGAAGCGGGCCTTGCGGTTCTCCGCCGCGATCTTGCGGACGGTCGGGGGCCCCTTGGGAGCGCTCATGCGTGGAACTCCGGTGCGCGCACCCGGCCTGGCGCGGTCCGGCCGGACGGGACCGGCCGGAAGGACGATGCGGCACCTGCCGGCACCCGCTTGAGGGGCGCCGGCAGGCACAGGGACTTCAGAGGACGCCCGCGTGCTCCATAGCCGCCTTCACCTCGGCTGCCACCCCGGCCGAGACCGGCACGAGGGGCAGGCGCAGCTCGTTGGCGGCCTTGCCGAGCAGCGACAGGCCATATTTGGCCCCCGCCGGGTTCGGCTCCAGGAACATGGCGCGATGCAGCGGCATCAGCCTGTCATGCAGCTTCAGCGCGGTGGCATAGTCGCCGGAAAGCGTCGCCGCCTGGAACTCGGCACAGAGCTTCGGCGCGACATTGGCCGTCACCGAGATGCAGCCGACACCGCCCTGGGCGTTGAAGCCCAGCGCCGTGGCGTCCTCGCCGGAAAGCTGGATGAAATCCGCGCCGACGCCGAGACGCTGCTGGCTGACCCGGGCGATGTTGCCCGTGGCATCCTTCACGCCCTTGATGTTGCGGCCATCCCGGAAGAGACGCGCCATGGTCTCCACCGACATGTCGATCACCGAGCGGGGCGGGATGTTGTAGATGATGATCGGAATGCCGACGGCGGCATCGATCGCCATGAAGTGGCGATAGAGGCCCTCCTGGGACGGCTTGTTATAATAGGGCGTCACCACCAGGATCGCATCCGCCCCCGCCTTCTCGGCGAAGCGGGCAAGATCGAGGGCCTCGGCGGTATTGTTGGAGCCCGCACCGGCGATCACCGGGACGCGACCGGCGGACACCGCCACGGTCATCTCCACGACGCGCTTGTGCTCGGCATGGCTGAGCGTCGGCGATTCGCCCGTGGTGCCCACCGGCACGAGGCCGCTGGTGCCCTCTTTGATCTGCCAGTCCACGAGCTCCTGGAACGCTTTCTCGTCCACCGCACCGTCGCGCATGGGCGTGACAAGCGCCGTGATCGATCCCTTGAACATAGGAAGTTCCCCTCGTGAATGGCTCCCCGGCCCGCCGACAGTCCGGGCGGTGCCGGATCCGGGGCCGGCTGTGGTGGCATGTCTCCCGGAAGACCCCGCCGCGACCCATCAGGCACAGGGCAGAGGTCCCCCGTGGGGCCGGCACCATAGACGCGCCGCGCCCCGCCTTCAAGCGCAACCGATTCGCGGCGACCGGCGGACGCAGCCCGCAATCTGTCGTTCGGCCTCCGGAGGCGTTCCCGGCAGGCACAAGTTGATCCGGGGCGGAAACTGTGCCCCGCCCGCCGCACCCGGGCGGAGACAAATCGCGATCACTTCGAATTGTTCCGACCGCTGCGGACGCCGTTGTTAGGGTCCGCGCAACATCGGTCGGGCCAGAGTGGCCGGGCCGAATCTTCTTCCCGGCACAGACCGGAAAGGCGCCC
>JBBSSF010000282.1:0-5402 GCA_038242345.1 Hyphomicrobiales bacterium | reverse complement strand
CCCCGCCGGTTCCCGCGATTCGCGTCGCGGCGCAGGGGCTCGCGGCCCGGCTGGCGCTCTCGCCGGGCCGGGTGGGGGCAACCGCGGTCCGCATCGACGATCTTACCCGGAACGGCGCACCGCTCGTGCCCCTGTCGGTGACGGTGGAGCTGTCGAAACCGTCTTTCGGCCTCGGCCCCTTCAGCCACTCCGCCGTTCCAGCAAAGGACGGATTCCTGGCATCCGGTTTCGTTCTTCCGCTCGATGGCTACTGGGTTGTCCGCGTATCCATCCTCGTCGACGCCTTCACCAAAGTGGAAATGACCGGCCTTTTCGAGGTCGAGAAATCAGAAAATACTTTCTCATCCGAACTGGATGCCTGGAAATTATGTATCTCTTCATCCACGTGAGGGGCCTCTAAGGTGATGGAACGAAAGAAATTCATCGGCTGACGGGAGATCGACGTCCATAACGGACACTCCGGGCCGTGCGACCGGCGCGAAGGAGAGACGGATGTCCAGGGCCCGCCAACTGAAGCTCGGATTCATGCTGCACGGTGTCGGCGCCGGCTGGGGCGACTGGCGGCACCCGGATGCCGATCCGACGGCCAGCACCAGCTTTGCCTATTACAAGCGCCAGGCGCAGATCGCGGAGGCCGCGAAGTTCGATTTCCTGTTCGTGGCCGACAGCGTGTTCATCACCGAAAAGTCGAGCCCGCATTATCTCAACCGCTTCGAGCCGCTGACGATCCTGTCGGCGCTGGCGGGGGCGACGTCCCATATCGGCCTCGTCGGCACCCTGACCTCCAGCTACACCGAGCCCTATAATGTCGCCCGGCAGTTCGCCTCCCTCGACCACATCTCCGATGGCCGGGCGGGCTGGAATGTCGTCACCTCCTGGCTCGAAGGCAGCGCCTCCAATTATTCCCGCCCCAGCCATTTCGCCCACGATGTCCGCTACCGTCTGGCGGCGGAGCATCTGGATGTCGTGCAAGGGCTGTGGGACAGCTGGGAGGATGATGCCCTCGTCCACGACAAGGCGAGCGGCGTGTTCTTCGATCCGGAAAAGCTGCACACGCTCGACCATGCCGGCGAGTTCTTCCAGGTGCGCGGGCCGCTCAACATCGCCCGCTCGCGTCAGGGCCAGCCGGTGATCTTCCAGGCCGGCGCCTCGGAAGAGGGCCGCAACTTCGCGGCTGCCCGCGCCGACGCGATCTTCGTGCATCAGGACGGACTTGCCGGCGCGCAGAGCTATTATGCCGACATCAAGCGCCGCGCCGCCGGCTTCGGCCGGAACCCGGACGACGTGTTCGTGCTGCCGGGCATCCGCCCGGTGGTGGGGGCCACCGAGGATGAGGTCGCGCGCAAGTACCGCGACTTCGCCGCGCTGACCTCCATCGACAATGCCCTGTCGATGCTCGGCCGGCCGTTCAACGACTATGATTTCTCCGGCCAGGATCTCGACGCCCCCGTCCCCGGGGCCGCGGCCGCGGCCCATGGCGCCAACTCCAATCTCAGCCAGTCGCGCCGCATTCTGGAGGTTGCCCGGGCCGGCAACCTGACGCTCCGGGATGTCGCCCTGCGCTTTGCCACCCCGCGCACCGACTTCATCGGCACCCCGGAACAGGTGGCCGACGCCGCCGAGCGCTGGCTGGTCCAGCGCGGGGCCGACGGCTTCGTCGTCAATGTCTCCCTGCCGCGGGAGCTGGAAGTTTTCGCCGAAGAAGTGGTGCCTCTCCTCCAGAAGCGCGGCGTGTTCCGCACGGAGTACGAGGCGGAAACCTTCCGCGGCAATCTCGGCATTGATGTTCCCGTCAACCGACATACGGCCGCCCGCGTCGCCGAAGCTGCCGAGTGATACCAGGCTTCGCCCGCCCCCTCAGATTTCCGCGAGATTTGCCATGATCGATCTTTCCCGCCGCGGTTTTCACCGCCTGGCGATTGCCGCTGCCGCGCTTGTTGCCGGGATCGCGGCCCCGGGGCTGGCCCATGCGGCCGGTCCGCAGGACCTTGCCGGCGTGACGCTGCGCGTCGGCGACCAGACCGGCGCCACCCGGGCCCGCCTGGAGGCCGCCGGCCTGCTGAAGGATGTGCCCTACAGGATCGAGTGGTCGGTCTATCCGGCCGCTGTCAACCTGCATGAAGCCCTGAAGGCCGATGCCGTCGACATCGGTCAGGCGGCGGATTCCCCCACTGTCAGCGCCATCGCCGGCGGCTCGAAGATCAAGGTCGTCGCCAACTTCAACAATGGCGGCGCCGGAAGCGCGCTGATCGTGCCGGAAAACAGCCCGATCACGTCGATCGCCGATCTCAAGGGCCGCACCATCTCGCCGACCACCCGCGGCTCGGTCGCCCATTATCTGACGCTCGGCGTACTGAAGAAGGCGGGGCTTTCCCCCGGTGACGTGACCCTCGCCTTCCTGACCCCGACGGACGCCGCCGCCGCCTTCCAGGCCGGCAGCATCGACGCCTGGGGCACCTGGGGCGTCTATCTTGCGCGCACCATCGGCACGCTGAACGCGCGGGTGCTGATCGACGGCCCCGGCATCAGCACCGGCAATTTCGTGCTGAGCGCCACCGACAGTGCGCTTGCCAATCCCGGCAAGGTGGCGGCGATCGCCGATTTCACCGCCCGGCTGGAACGCGGCTATGACTGGGCGCGCGCCGACAAGCCCGCCTTCGTCGATTTCTATGCCGCCTTCGCCAAGCAGGACAAGGCGATCGCCGAGCAGATCTACCCGATCGAGTCCGGCTATCAGCGCACGCCCGTTGACGATGCCTTCGTCGCCTCGCTCCAGAACGTGTTCGAGACCTGGAAGGAGGCCGGCGTTCTCTCCGGTGATCTCGTGCTCGCGGATTATGTCTACCGCGACCTGCCGACCAACTGAGGGGGCGCGGGATGACCTCGATCAGCGCCCTTGACCTTCCGGCGCGGGACCTCCCGGTCCCCGCCGCACCGGCCGCCGGCCCTCGCCGCGGGCCGGTGGAGACCCGGCGGGTGGAGCCGGTGTCCGAGCGCCGGCGGGGCATTCCCCGCTGGCTGCGGCGTGCCTCCGGTCCGCTGCTGCTGGTCCTCGTCTGGCATCTCGCGTCGATCACCGGCGTGCTGCCGAAATCGGTGCTCGCCGGCCCGTCCGTGGTGCTGTCGAGCGCGGCCCGTCTGGTCGAGACCGGCGAGCTTGGGCAGGCCATGCTGGTCTCCCTTGGCCGGGCATTCGCCGGCCTGCTCATCGGCGGGACCATCGGCGTGACACTGGCGGTGCTGTCCGGCCTCACCCGGATCGGCGAGGACCTGATCGACGCCACCGTCCAGATGCTGCGCACGGTGCCCAATGTGGCGCTGATCCCGCTGCTCATCATCTGGTTCGGCATCGGCGAGGCGCCGAAGGTGGCGCTCATCGCCCTCGGCACGGCCTTTCCGCTCTATCTCAACGTCTATGCCGGCATCCGCAATGTCGATGCGACGCTGATCGAGGCCGGCGAGACCCTCGGGCTGTCCCGGGCGGGCCTCATCCGGCTGGTGATCCTGCCCGGCGCGCTGCCGTCGGCGCTGGTGGGCCTGCGCTACTCCCTCGGCATCGCCTGGCTGGCCCTCGTCTTCGGCGAGCAGGTCAACGCCACCGCCGGCATTGGCTATCTCATGGCCAACGCACGGGAATTCTTCCAGACCGACGTCATCGTCGTCTGCCTCGTGGTCTATGCCCTGCTCGGACTCGGGGTCGACCTTCTCGTGCGCTTCCTTGAAAGGACCTTCCTCGCATGGCGACCGGCCTTCAACGGGGTGTGACCCCGGCCCGCGCCGGCGCCCTGCCGGCCCTGCCGCCCGCCGTGCGGGTGCGCGGACTTACCCGCCGCTTCGGCCCCCGGGCGGTGCTGCACGATCTGGATCTGGACATCGCGCCCGGCGAATTCGTCGCCCTTCTGGGGGCCAGCGGCTGCGGCAAGAGCACGCTCCTGCGCATTCTGGCCGAACTCGACCGGGACATTTCCGGCGATGTGGAGGTGCCCGTGCACCGGGCCGTGGCCTTTCAGGCGCCGCGGCTGATGCCGTGGCTGCCGGTGTGGCGCAATGTCGTGCTGGGTCTGCCCGGCCGGCCCGACCGCGACCGGGCGCTTGCCGCCCTCACCGAGGTCGGCATCGCCCACCGCGCCGACCAGTGGCCGAAGGTGCTGTCGGGCGGGGAGGCCCAGCGGGTGGCGCTGGCCCGGGCGCTGGTGCGCGAGCCGGACCTCCTGCTTCTCGACGAGCCCTTTGCGGCCCTCGACGCCCTCACCCGGATGAAGGCACAGGATCTGGTGGGCGATCTCTGGCAGCGCCATGGCTGCGCGGTTCTCCTCGTCACCCATGATGTGGAGGAGGCGATCCTGCTCGCCGACCGGGTGCTGGTGATGAAGGACGGCGTGATCGCCCATGCGCGCACCGTGGAGCTGGAGCGGCCGCGGGACGTGGCGGATCCGGCCTTTGCGGCGCTGCGCGGGCGCCTGCTCGAATGGATCGGCGTGCGCCATGGCCGCCCGGATGCCTGAGGAGACCCAAACCGTGACTTCCGACCTTCAGGACACCCTGCGGCTCAGTGCCGACGTGCTGGTGATCGGCGGCGGCCTCGCCGGCAACTGGGCGGCCGCGGCCGCGCGCCGCGCCGGGGCCAGCGTCATCCTCGTCGACAAGGGCTACAGCGGCACCAGCGGCGTGACCGCCACCGCCGGCCCGGGACACTGGTGGATCCCGCCGGATCCGCCCCGGGCCCGCGAGACCGCCATCGCCACCCGCCGGCAGACCGGCTTCCGGCTGAACGACCCGCGCTGGATGGCCCGCACCCTCGCCCGCACCTGGGAGAGCCTGCCGACCCTCGCCGGCGCCTATGATTTCTCCCGCGACGAGGCCGGTGTCATCCAGTATCGCGGCCTGCGCGGACCGGAATATCTGCGCGCCCTGCGCCGGGTGAGCGAGGCCCTCGGCGTGACGATCCTCGATCACGCCCCGGCCCTGGAGCTGCTGCGCCAGTCCGACGGCACGGTTTCCGGGGCTGCCGGCATCCGCCGCCAGGCCGGCGGCCGCTGGCAGGTGGAAGCCGGCGCCGTGGTGATCGCCACCGGCGGAACGGCCTTCCGCTCGCGCCTGCTCGGCGCCCACACCAACACCGGCGACGGCTATCTGATGGCCGCAGAGGCGGGGGCTTCCTTCTCCGGGATGGAGTTCACCTCCTATTATACCGTGGCGCCGAAGGACACGACCATGACCCGGTCGATGTCGTTCGCCTTTGCCACCTATTATGACGCCGATGGCACCCCGCTCGACATTCCCGCCGGACCGGACAACATGCGTCCGCTGGCAACCGCCCTGCTGAAGGGGCCCGTCTTTGCCGATCTGCACCGGACACCGGCGGATATTGAAGCGCTGGTGCCGATCATCTCGCCCAATTT
>JBBSSF010000281.1:0-5410 GCA_038242345.1 Hyphomicrobiales bacterium | reverse complement strand
GATACCAGGCGCATGAAGTGCTGACCGCACCATGCGCCTGAAGGACAGCGAATTTCTCATATGCGCCAATGGCATGAGAAATCCGCATCGGAATACCAAAGAGTCCTTTTCAAGGATCTTTGGTATGAGATCCCGGCCGGACGGGGCGGCAACGCCCGCGCCGTCCGGCTCCCTGCCCGACCGGACGGGCGCGGCTCCGTCCAGCCTTTTCCGGGAGCCGGCCCCGCCTTCCGGCTCCCCTGCCCGCTCCGCCGGACACCCTCGCCCGGCGGCCCAGACGACCGCCCCAGCCGGGGCCGGGAGACAAGACCGGGACGGCCCACCGCCGATCCCGGGACAAGAAAAAACAGACTGGGAGGAATGACATGCCCGGATATTTCCGAGCGACCGGCCGTTTTGCGTCCGTCGTGGCCGCCGGTGCCCTCACCGCCGCCGCGGCGCTCGCCGGCCTTGCGCCGGCCCACGCCGCCGACAAGCCGATCCATCTGAAGATTTCGCTGTGGGTGCCGCCGGCCCATCCGCTGGTGCAGGCGACCAAGGACTGGGCGGCCTCCATGTCCAAGGAGTCCGGCGGCACCATCACCGCGACGGTGTTCCCGGCCGAGCAGCTCGGCAAGGCCTTCGATCATTATGACATGGTGCGCGATGGCATCGCCGATTTCGGCTATGTCAGCCCCGGCTACCAGCCGGGCCGCTTCCCGGTCATCAATGCCGCCCAGATCCCGTTCACCGTGGCCAACGCCACCGGCGGCTCGGCGGCGCTCGATGCCTGGTATCGCAAATATGCCCCGGCGGAGATGGCCGATACCCATTTCTGCATGGCCTTCGTCCATGATCCCGGCACCCTGCACTCGCGCTCGAAGATCACCGAGCCCACCGATCTCAAGGGCATGAAGGTACGCCCGGCCCAGGTCACTATGGGCGAGATGGTCACCCTGCTCGGCGGCACCAACGTGCAGGCCTCCGCCGCCGAATCCCGCGATGCGCTGGAGCGCGGCATTGCCGACGCCATCACCTTCCCGTGGAACTCGATCTTCCTGTTCGGCATCGACAAGGTGACGAAATATTCGATCGACGTGCCGCTCTACACCACCGCCTATACGTGGACGATGAACAAGGACGTCTACGACAATGCCTCGCCGGCCCAGAAGAAGGTGTTCGACGACCATTGCAACACCGAATGGGCGGTGAAGCTCTCGGCGCCGTGGACGGCCTTCGAGCATGCCGGCCGCGAGAAGATGAAGAACGCCCCCGGCCATACCGTGGTCGAGCTGACGCCGGAGCAGGTGGAGGCGTGGAAGACCGCCGTCGCCCCGCTCAAGACCAAGTGGGCCGACAGCGTGAAGGCCAAGGGCGTCGACCCGGACACCGCCTTCGCCGAGCTTCAGGCAGCCCTGAAGGCCAACGAGGCCGCCTTCTGATCCCAAGCTCCGGGATCCCCGCGCGGATTTCTCATGGCCCTGAGGCATATGACAAACCGCTGTCCTTTAAGGCGCACGGGTGCGGTCCGCACCGCGTGCGCCTGACCTGAGGACCCGATCCTGATCCGGGGGTGCTCCCACGCTCCCGGGCGGATGGCACGTCTCCCCCTCCCCGTGCCCGCCGGACGGGGCGCCCGCTTGCCCCGGGCGCCCCGAAGGCTGGCCGCTTGCCCGCCTCATCGCCCCTCAGACCCCGGGAGTTTCCCCCGATGGCCGGCGCCGCCCCAGACCTCAGCCCGACCGATGGTCCCCCGCCGAACAAAAACGGCATGGACCGCTTCATCGACGGCATCGAGATGATTGCCGCCTTCTTCGTCGGCCTCGTCGCCGTCGATATCTTCATTTCCGTGCTGCTGCGCTACTTCTTCTCCTATTCGATCCCGGACTTCTACGATTTCGGCCGGCTGTCGCTGGGCATCCTGATCTTCTGGGGCATCGCCGCCACCAGCTATCGCGGCGAGCACATCACCGTGGATCTGGTGTGGGAACTGGCCTCGCCGCGCTGGCGCCGGATCATCGACATCTTCGCCACTCTGGTGCTGCTGCTGGTCGTCGGCGTGCAGACCACCATGCTGTTCGACAAGGTCATCCAGACCCGCGCCCAGAATGTGCTGACCTATGATCTTCATCTGCCGACGTGGCCGTTCTTCCTGGTCGCGTGGCTTGGGGATGTCTCCGCCGTTCTTCTCATCGCCATCCGCACGGTCCGCCTCATCTTCTCGCCGGAGAAGGTGAACGAGGAGCCGTCGCTTGCTCCGGTGGAGTGATCCCCGATGATGTCCCCTGATCTCGTGGCCGTCCTCGGCTTCGTCCTGCTGTTCGTGCTGATGCTGCTGCGCGTGCCCGTCGGCGTGGCCATGGGCCTCGTCGGCGTCACCGGCTTCGGCATGATCGCCGGCTTCGGTCCGGCCCTGAAGCTCATCGGCCAGACCTCCATGCGCACGGTCACCGACTACACCTTCGGCGTCATCCCGATGTTCCTGCTGATGGGGGCGTTCGTCTCCAATTCGGGCATGAGCCGGGAGCTGTTCCGCGCCGCCAACACCATGATCGGCCATCTGCGCGGCGGCCTCGGCTTTGCCACCATCGCGGCCTGCGGCGGCTTTGCGGCCATCTCCGGCTCGTCGGTGGCAACCGCCGCCACTTTCTCCACCGTCGCCTATCCGGAGATGCGCCGCTTCAACTATCCGAAGGCCTTCGCCGCCGGCACCAGTGCCGCCGGTGGCACCCTGGGCGCGATGGTCCCGCCCTCCACGGTGCTGGTGGTCTACGGCATCATCACCGAGCAGGACATTTCCCGCCTGTTCCTCGCCGGCGTCATCCCCGGGCTGATCGCCGTTCTCATGTACATGACGACCATCGCCATCATCGGCTGGTCGCGCCCCGGCCTGCTGCCGGCCGGCGAAAAGGCCAGCTGGGGCGAGCGCTTCCACGCCCTGAAGGCCGTCTGGGCGCCGCTTCTCCTCTTCGCCTTCGTCATCGGCGGCCTCTATGGCGGCCTGTTCACCCCGACGGAAGCCGGCGGCATGGGCGCGGGCGGCGCCTTCCTCATCGGTGGTCTCCGCCGCCGCCTCGGCCGCAAGGAAATCCTGAAGTCCCTGTTGCAGGCGACCCGCACCGCCGCCGCCGTGTTCACCATCCTGATCGGCGCCCTGCTGTTCGGTTACTTCCTCACCATCACCGGCACGCCGCAGAAGGTGACGGAGTTCTTCACCAGCATGGGCCTTGGTCCCTATGGCGTGCTGATGCTCATCCTCATGATGTATCTGGTGCTCGGCTGTCTCATGGACTCCATGGCCATGATTATCCTGACCATCCCGATCATCTTCCCCGTCATTACCGCCCTCGGCTTCGATCCGATCTGGTTCGGCATCATCGTGGTCATGACCGTGGAACTCGGCCTCGTGTCGCCGCCGGTCGGGATGAATGTCTTCGTCATCAAGAGCGTGGTGCCGGAACTCTCCTTCCAGACGATCTTCCGGGGCGTGGTGCCGTTCATCCTGTCGGATCTTCTGCGCCTTGCCCTGCTGGTGGCATTCCCGATACTCGCCACCTTCCTGCCGCGGCTGATGTGACCTTCCCCACGCCCCGATTATCCCGCGATCCCGGTCGCCTGTTTCCGCGAGACGAGACCCCATGACCAAGACACCCCCGACCGGAGGCGCCGCCATCACTGCCGGCGGCGCCCTTCTCGCCCGCCTCAAGGCCGTCGGCGTCGAGTTCATCTTCGCCAATTCCGGCACCGACTTTCCGCCCATCATCGAGGGCCTGTTGGAGGCGCAGGCCAAGGACATTCCGCTGCCCCGGGCCATCGTCATCCCGCACGAGAACGCCGCCATGGGCATGGCCTATGGCGCCTTCCTCGCCACCGGCCGGGCCCAGGCGGTGATGGCCCACACCAATGTCGGCCTCGCCAACTGCGCCATCGGCGCCATCAACGCCGCGGCCGAGCGGGTGCCGATGCTGCTGATGTCCGGCCGCACCCCGGTGACGGAAAAGGGGCGGCTTGGCACCCGCACCGTGCCCATCGGCTGGGGGCAGGAGATGCGCGACCAGACCGCACTCGTCCGCGAGGCATCCAAATGGGATTATGAGCTGAAAGTCCCCGAGCAGGCCGTCGACCTCGTCGACCGCGCCCACGCCATCGCCACCTCCACCCCGAAGGGCCCGATCTATCTGAGCCTGCCGCGGGAGGTGCTGTGCGAGCCCTGCCCGGCCGACGAACTCGACCGGCCCTCCCTCATGGCACCGGTCGCCGTCGCCCCGCGCGCCGACGACCTCGCCCGTGCTGCCGACCTCCTCGCCAGGGCCGAGCGCCCCGTCATCATCGCCCAGCGCGGCGCCGGCTCGCCGGCCGGCTTTGCCGCCCTCTCCACCATCGCCGACAGCTGGGCCATCCCGGTGGTGCAGTACTGGGCGATCCAGCTCGGCGTTCCGACCGATCACCCCATGGCCGTCGGCATCGACCCGGCGCCGTGGCTGGCCGACGCCGACGCCGTGCTCGTCATCGACGCCCTCGCCCCGTGGTCGCCGGACAAGCACCCGCTGCCGGACGCGACGCCCGTCATCCACCTCGGCCCCGATCCGCTCTCGGCCCGCTTCCCGGTCCGCAACTTCCGCGCCGACCTGTCGCTGCCCGGCGAGACCGCCGACACCCTCGTCGCTCTCGCCGATGCGCTCGCCGCCCGTCTCCCCGGCCGCGAAGCCGCCGTCTCGGCCCGCCGCGCGCGGGTGGTGCCGGCCGCCAGCGCCCAGCGCGCCCGGGTGCGCGCCACGGCGGAAGCCGGCGGCGGCGATCTCATGACCAAGGCCTTCGTCAGCCTCTGTCTCTCCAAGGCGATTGCCGGCCGCAATGCGACCGTGCTCTCCGAGCTCGGCTGCCCGCTGGAGCCCATGAGCCTCGACCATCATGGCGCCTGGTATCAGGAGCCCCATTCCGGCGGTCTCGGCTGGTCCTTCCCGACGGCGCTCGGCATCCAGATCGCCGACCCGGACCGGCTCGTCATCGCTACCATGGGCGATGGCTCCTACATGTTCGCCAACCCCGTCGCCTGCCACCAGATCGCCGAGGCCCTCACCCTCCCGGTGCTGGTGCTCGTGCTCAACAACTCCGAATGGGGTGCCGTCCGCCACTCCGTCCTCGATGTCTACCCGGACGGCTACGCGGCGCGCACCAACCAGATGCCGCTGATCTCGCTGGATCCCTCCCCCGACTTCACCAAGGTCGCCGAAGCCAGCCGCGCCTGGACCGCCAACGCCCGCACCGGCGCCGAACTGCCGGCCATTCTGGCCGAGGCCATCGAGCAGGTGACGGTTCACAAGCGGCCGGCGCTGGTGGAAATCCGCATCGCGCCGTGATCCCGCTTCGGGGGGGGGCGGCCCCCCAAACCCCCCCCGCGGGGGCCGGGGGCGGCGGGCCCCCCCCCCCG
>JBBSSF010000280.1:0-5411 GCA_038242345.1 Hyphomicrobiales bacterium | reverse complement strand
CGTGGCCAAGGCCCTGGGCAAGCCGGTGCAGGAGGTCACGGTCGTGGTCCTCGACCGACCCCGTCACGAGGAACTGATCGGCGAGCTCCGCCAGGCCGGTGCCCGGCTCCGCCTCATCGGCGACGGCGACGTGGCCGGCGTCATCCATGTGACCGATCCGGACGAGACCGGCATCGACATCTACATGGGCATCGGCGGTGCGCCGGAAGGCGTTCTGGCGGCGGCGGCCCTGCGCTGCATCGGCGGCCAGATGCAGGGCCGGCTGATTACCGACAAGGAAGAGCAGAAGGAACGCGCCCGCAAGATGGGCGTGACCGACTTCAACAAGAAGTACGAGCTGGAAGAGATGGCGTCCGGCGACGTGTACTTCGCCGCCACCGGCGTGACCGACGGCAACCTGCTCTCGGGCGTGAAGTTCGGCAAGGCCGGCATCATGACCGACACCGTGGTGATGCGGGCCTCCACCCGCACGGTGCGCTGGGTGAAGACCCAGCACACGGACATCAAGAAGTTCGAGGACTGAGGCAGCGGGAGGGCGCACCGCCCTCCCCTGTTCCCGCCCGCGAACAGAAGAATAGGGCCGCCCGGGCAACCGGCGGCCCTTTTTTTATTTTGCACAGCCTCCATGCAAAAGCACAAAAATCAGGAGAATCCATTCTCTCTTCTATGTTTTTGTAGATATACTTTTTGCTTATCGGACGGAGATCGCCTCATTGAGCGAGGAATTCTAAGAATATTCCGATCAACTTCTGATAGATACTCCGAAATAAGCATGTCACCGTGATCATTAAAAGATATAAGGCCACGATCGAACAGAGCATCAAGATCAGCGGAGAGAAGAAGTCCATTGTTTGGATCAAGTCTTTCTTCATCATCACTATCTTTCCAGGGCTTTATGTGAGAGGCACGTAAAACTTCACGTACACCGCAATCAGAGACCGTGCAGCGACCTCCCCAGATGCTCTCCACGGCTTGCCGAAATGCACCTTGCCCTCGGCGGGCATCGATCAAACACTGACGCGTTGTCTTATTTATATCGGAACGATTCTCAATATCCCGAATATCTTCACTTACAATATCGGCGTCGCCTTGTTCCGTTATGAGCCGCCGAATACGATACCAAGCGGGAGAACGTTGCCCACCGAGAACGGAATTCATCATTCTCAAGGCTTCCGACTGATCGACAAGGGTATACCCTTGATATTCGGTAAGAAATTTTTTTCTACCCCTAATCTTATCAGGATCGAGAGGAACTGGAGTATCAAACCATAGATAATCATCCTTCGAGCAACACCAAGTCGGAATCCACGAACCAATTTTCTTCCAATGAGATCTGAATTCTATTTTACTGTTATTGAAGCACCTTTTGACACGCGGCTCATCCCAAGCCATCTCAATAAAATTTATCGTATTTAATTTTTCCGCAATTTCAATACTCTTATTTCGATCATCAAATAGATAAGTTGCATTTCCTGCGACACCAACTAGTTCTTGCACCCCATCGTGAGATGCGTACATAAATAATAATATCCTTCCATTATGCTCGATATAATCATTCCCTATTCCTTCTTTTGTATAGAATGCACGATATAGCCCATTACCAAATAACAGATCCGAGGAATTATTCCATTCCTCATGGCCATAGCCGTATTCTCTTGGAAATCCTGAACTGGCACGATGCCCAGACGGACCCTTATATCCTGTCGCGTTCCAGAATATCGCTTTCGACACAAAGAATGGCATTGCTCCCTCACGAATAGCCGCCAGCTGGAACATACATCGGGACGGCACCCAAATCAGTCCGGCCTTATCAGCTGACTGTAGGTCACGTAGTCCGAAATTTATCAATCTTACGGTTGCAATGAGGGCATCGCGCAGAAGGCGATCCCCTCAAGATCGGGGCGACAGTTTTTCGAAGTTTCTACAATCGCCAAAGTTCACTATTTGTCCCCATCACACACCACCCGCTCCCGACTGAGTGTAGAAACGGGCTCACTCGTTCTCGGCGCGGATCGGGTCCAGGAGGCTGTCGGCCAGCTGTTCCAGACGTTCCGCCGCCTGATCGAGACGCAGCGCGATGCCGTCCTCCACTTCGTGGCGACGCTCGCCCACGGAGGACGCGGTCTGCCGAAGCGCGGAGACTTCCTGTTCCAGAAGGGCGATGCGGCGCTCGGATTCGGACAGCTGGTCGACGACCATCACGCCGGCCATCACCGTCAGCCGCTGGTCGCCGATCTCTCCAAACTGGCGCCGGAGAGTCTCGATGGCCGCGTCGAAGCGGTGGGCAAGGCCAACCAGCCGCTCCTGTTCGCCCTCGTCGCAGGCCATGCGGAAGGTGCGGCCGTTGATGCTGACACTCACCTGGGCCATCGCCAGTCCCCCTGCTCGACAGACGCGCCCGCAGCCCCCCGGCGCTTCATCCGCCCCCGCGCTCGAGCACGGCCCGGATCGCCTCCATCGCCGCCACGAGACGGCGCGAGACCTCCCGGTTGGCGTCCTCCAGCCGGCCCGCACGGGCCGCCTGCTGGTCGAGATCCTGCGCCAGGCGCGAGCGATCCTCGCCGAGGCGCTGCAGCTCTTCCTCCAGGCTGGTGATTGCCCGGTCTGTATCGAGCCTGTGATTGATGGCGGCGTCGAGCCGGTCGATCGCGGCGGTCAGCCGCGCCAGCGCGACATCCACGGTCGGCCTCTCCGCCATGCTCGTCCCGTCGCCTGATGCCAAGTCGGCGGCCCGGCAAGCCGTCCCGCGTGTTTCGATTCGGATTCAGTCATGGAAGAGGACCGGCTTTCAAGCAATTTTGCGGCGGATGGTTAATGCGTGCTTGCCGCAGTGGCTCGAAGTCCGCGCATTCCGCGCCACACCGGCATGTGATTTTTTCGCTCTGCACCGCTCCTCTCTGGCAGTGCGGCATGGGGCCGACTAGGGTGCGCGGCGATCGCCCGAGGAGAGGAGACCGTCGATGCCCGCCATTCGTCCGCGCCGCAGCGTGCTTTACATGCCGGGGTCCAATGCGCGCGCCCTCGACAAGGCCCGGTCCCTGCCGGCCGACACGCTCATCCTCGACCTTGAGGACGCCGTCGCTCCCGACGCCAAGGCGCTCGCCCGCGCGCAGATCCTGACCGCCATCTCGGAAGGCGGCTACGGTCCGCGCGAGCTGGTGGTGCGAATCAACGCCCTTGATTCGTCCTGGGGCGAGGAAGATCTGGCCGTGATGGCCAAGAGCGGCGCCGACGCCATCCTGGTGCCCAAGGTCTATGATGCCGAGGACGTGTTCGAGGTCGGCCGCCGGCTCGCCCGCTACAACGCCCCGGCGTCGCTCTCGGTGTGGGTGATGATGGAGACGCCGGACGCCGTGCTGAATGCCGGCGAGATCGCCTCCGCCGTCACCGAGGATGCCGGCCGCCGCCTCACCGCCTTCGTGATCGGCACCAACGATCTCGCCAAGGAGACCCGCGCCCGCTTCGTGCCCGGCCGCACGCCGATGCTCGGCTGGCTGTCCACCTTCGTGGTCGCCGCCCGCGCCCATGGTCTCGACGTGCTGGACGGTGTCTACAACGACATCTCCGACGAGGCCGGCTTCATCGCCGAATGCGAGCAGGGCCGCGATTTCGGCATGGACGGCAAGACGCTGATCCACCCGAAGCAGGTGGAGATCGCCAACCGCATCTTCGCCCCCGCCGAGGCCGAGGTGGTGTGGGCGCGCAAGATCATCGCCGCCTTCGACCTGCCGGAAAATGCCGCCAAGGGCGTACTGTCCCTGGAAGGCAAGATGGTGGAGCGGCTCCACGCCGAGATGGCCGCCCGCACCGTGGCACTGGCCGACGCCATCACCGCCCGGGCCTGATCGCCATGGCCCGGCCGGGGGCGCACACGATCGAGGTCGGCCGCGCCTTCCTCGGGCTGGGCCTCGTCTCCTTCGGCGGGCCGTCGGCCCACATCGGCTATTTCCGCGCCGCCTTCGTGGAGCGGCGCGGCTGGCTCTCCGATCCTGATTTCGCCTCGCTGGTGGCCCTCTGCCAGCTCCTGCCCGGCCCCGCCTCCAGCCAGCTCGGCATGGCGATCGGCTACCGGCGGGCAGGTCCTGCCGGGCTGATCGCCGCCTGGATCGGCTTCACCCTGCCCTCGGCCCTGCTGATGGCGGCCTTTGCCGCCGGGCTCGGCCCCGTGGTCGCCCGGCTCGGGCCCGGCGTCCTCACCGGCTTTGCCGCTGCCGCCGTCGCCGTGGTGGCGCTCGCCGCCCGCTCCATGGCCGAAAGCCTCGCCGCCACCCGGGCCACCGCGCTGATCGCGGCCGCGGCGCTGGTCGCAAGCCTGTTCCCGCTCGGCCTTGCCGGCCCCGTCCTGGTGATCCTCGCCGGCGGACTTGCCGGGCTCCTGACCGCCGCCCCCGTGCCGATGCCGGCGGAGACCATTGCGGGCACCCGCGTTTCCCCGGCCCTCGCCCTCGTCTCGGCGCTGCTGCTCGCCGGCCTGCTCGCGGGCCTGCCGCTGCTTGCGGCCCTGACCGGAAATGGCCTTGTCGGCCTTGCCGACATCTTCGTCCGGGCGGGAGCGCTGGTGTTCGGCGGCGGCCATGTGGTGCTGCCGCTCCTCGAAAATGCCCTCGTCGGCCCCGGCCTCATCGACCATGCCACCTTTCTCGCCGGCTATGGCCTCGCCCAGATCGTCCCGGGGCCGCTGTTCACGCTTGCGACCTATCTCGGCTGGGAGATCGCCGGCCCGGCCGGCGGCCTGATCGCGACGCTGGCAGTGTTCCTGCCGGCCGGTCTCGTGCTGCTGGCGGCGCTGCCGGTGCGCGACCGTCTCGCCCGGGCCCCGCGATTCGGGGCGCTGCTCTCCGGCGTCGATGCCGCCGTGGTCGGACTGGTGGCAGCGGTGCCGCTGCGCACGCTCGCCTCCGGCAGCCTCTCCGACCCGCGGGCGCTGGCGATTCTCGTCCTGACGGTGGTGGCGCTGGCCCGGTTGCGCCTGCCGGTATGGGGCGTGGTGCCGGCGGCCGGGCTTCTCGGCGCACTTCTGTTCCGCGCGGGCTGACATCCGGCGCAAGGGTCGGAAAAATCCGGTTCGCTCTTGCGTCCGGACCGCTCTCTTGCAACCCTCGCAGCCGGTCCGGGGGGACCGAACGACCGATCGACAGTCTCTCCCCGAACACGTGTCCGTCATATCCGGGTTGTCCGGATCCGCCAGAGTTCCGGCCGCGGGCGGGGGGGGGCCGGGCTCCCAAGGGGGACAACACAGCGCCAACGCAAGAACGCGGGCGTGACCGGCTCCCCCTCGGCCGTTGGGGGCGCCTGGGACCGCGGCGGCTGCGCCTTAGACAATGTTTGTCCCGCGTGGGAGGCCGGTCCCCGACGGGCAGCGGCCGGAACTCTGGCGGATCCGGACAACCCGGATATGACGGACACGTGTT
>JBBSSF010000279.1:0-5425 GCA_038242345.1 Hyphomicrobiales bacterium | reverse complement strand
GCAGGTCGTTGCCGAACCACGCCACGACAAGGCTGACGCTTTCGACCGCCGGGGCCATGGCCTGCAGCCGGTCCAGCGCCACGACGATGTCGGGCTGGTCGGGAAGCGCGTTCAAGTTCTCGGCCACGGTTGCCCCGCCGCTGCCCTTGCGGATCGCTTCGGTGGCATATGTGAACTCCCCCGAGGCCGGGATCAGGGTGACGGCGCGGTTCAGTCCCTCGGCGGTGTCGGCATCGGCCAGCGGGCGGAAAACTTCGAAGCTGAGTTGCGGCAGGCGGTTGCCGAAGGTGGCCAGCGCCAGATCCTCGAACACGACGTAAGCCGTGCCGCGATAGGCGGGCGTATTGGCCGAGCCCATCTTGGCTGCAATGAACGGATCGGCGGTTTGCGCCTCGTTGCCGGGATACCAGCGCCAGGTCACGCCGGTCATGTCCATTGCCTTGCCATCGGCCCAGACGCGGCCAATGCCGGTGATCGGGCCTTCGCAGAGCGCCACGGCGAAGGACGCATAGTAGAGGTACTCGGTGGTCTTGACCTTGCCGCCACCACCACCCTTGCCGCCACCTTGGGTTGTGGTCTTGGTCTCCTCGCGGAAGTCAGTGGCCCAGATGATGTTGCCGCCGATCCGCATCCGGCCGTAAAGGCGCGGGATCACCGCACCCTCGGTGGCCGAGGTGATGCGCAGCGTATCAAGCCGCGCGCCCTCGATCCGCTGGGTCGGAGCCAGCGAGGACACGATCCAGCTGTCGACCACCGACCCCACGGTCGATCCGATGAAGCCGCCGATGGCCGCACCGGAAAAGCCGAGGATCGCGCCGCCAAAAGCCCCGCCGATGGCAGTACCGACAGCGCCGAGGACAAGGGTGGCCATGGAGAACTCTCAGCGTTGGGGAAACAGGAAGGCGAAGGCGATGCGCCGTCGCCATGTTGGGGTCAGCGGTTCCTCGATCACGCCGAGCCGCTCGTAGGCGTGCAGAAAGGTGTCGGGGCCGGTCAGGATGCCGACATGCTTGGCGATGGCGCGGGGCATCATGCGGAACAGGATCAACGCGCCGGGTGAGGCATCGCCGGGTGCGATCTCCGGCATCATGCGGCGCGCGCCCTCGGCCAGAACCTCGCGCGGGCCGCTTTCGCCCCAGTCCCGGCTGTAGGATGGGATCGGGAAAGGTTCAGGCCCGACGACATCGCGCCAGACGCCGCGCGCCAGTCCAAGGCAATCGCATCCGACGCCCTTCAGGCTGGCTTGATCGTGATAGGGCGTGCCGAGCCAGGACCGCGCGATGGCAATGACCCTATCGGAGTCGACCATAGTCACAGCACCGCCCCCTCGTGGCCGCCATCAGTCGTGGCATAGCGCAGGACCGCATCCTGGCCGGGGATATTGGGGAAACCCCGGAAGTTGGCGACATTGGCGAACTTCGTGCCGCAGGTCGCGATGCGCTTGTCGCATCCGGCGCGGATGGTGAAGGTGTCGGACATTGCAATGGCGCGCACCGGCGCTTCCAGCAGGGTCAGGATGGCGACCCCGTCGATGAGGTCGTGGGACAATACCTCGGCCCGACGCCCCGCATTGGCACCACTGGTCCAGTCAAGCGTGCCGAAGGTGAACCAGCCGGAGGTGAAGCCGCCCAGCCCCGAAGCGGTGAAGGCACGGTCGCGCAACAGGTCGATGATTGCGCCAGTGCCCTTGAACGCCGGGGCTTCGAGATCGACCCCGCAGCGCGCATCGCCAAGGGCCGCGTCGCATGTCGCCTGAAACGTCCGGCCGACGGTCTGGCCCAGCACATGGGCCAGTGATCGCACCTCGGCCACGAAGGCCAGCCGCCCGCGGCGGATCTGGCCGATGGCCCCGCGCCGCATGAGCAGGCGCTGGGAGGTCGCGGCCCAGTTCACGCGCCAGACCTCGACAGCCGCATTGTCCCAGCGACCGTCGAGGATGTCTGTCTCGGTGATCCGGTCTGAGGTCAGCACTCCTTGGGCGTCCTGCGCATCGACGGAGAGGTCGGAGCCAGAGCGCACTTCCGAGGCTGCGAAGCCGCTCTCCGGCTCGAAATCGGTGCCATCGAACATCAGGGTGCGGTCGTGGTCCGTGAAGCCAAGCGTCACCCCATCGGCCCGCACGATCCGCCAGCACCAGGCCAGCGTCGTCGTGCCCTCGTCGAGATGGGCCTGAAGTGCGGGCGGGAGCGCCTTCACTTCCGCCCCCAGCCGCGCCACAGAGCGACCGAGGCCAGTGCGGAGGAAACCACGCCCCCGGCCGTGCCGGTCAGGGCGTAGAGGTTGAAGGGCCGCAGGTCGAAGCTGCCGGTCATCAGATCGAAATCCGCAAGCCCGGCTATGCCCAGACCAGAGGCAGCAAGACAGGCCAGATAGACCAGCCCGCGTGCGAGGTTCCAGTTCATGATGTTGCCTTTCCGTTAAAGATTTCCATCAGCCGCTGCCACCACGACCGGGTAGCAGGCGGTTGGGGCGGCAGAGGCAATGGCTCCGGCGTGCTCGTCGGGCGCAGCAATGCCAGCGCCTCAGCCTCGGGCAGTCGCCGGACTGGCCGCGAGAAATCCACCCGTCCGTTGCGATCCACCGCCCAGACCGGGATGGTGCCGGTCGGATAGCGGCCATCCCGGAACAGATCGCGTTCGGCCTCGCGGCGCGTGCGGATCGCAGCGGGCCGGAGCCAGCCCATGAAGGCTTGCGCGGCGGCGGCGCGGTTGCCCGCGTTCAGATGGCGGGTCAGCGATGCCTTGGCGATGCCGCCGGTGTTGTAGTGAAAACTGACCAGCGCATCGAACTCGTGGGGTTCCAGCGGCACCTTCACGGAGCGCAGCACCTCGGCCTCATAGGCCACGATGTCTGCGCGGAAGAGCCGGAACGCCTCGCGGATCCCTGCATCGAGATCATCCGGCATGCCACGCGGCATCCGTGCCGGTTCTGGCGGACCGGCGGCACCGGTATGCCCGATGCCGAAGGTCCAGACTTTCTTGACGTCGAGATAAGGTCCGGGCACGAGTCCTTCGTGCCGGACGAGGGCCAGAAGCCCCCGATCAGTCATGTGCATGGGATCACCCGAAGATGGAAGAAAGGATCAGGATCAGGGCGGCGACCAGAAGACCGATGCGCAGGCGGTGGCTGAAGGCCTGTGCCGGGTCGGCGGCGTCGCAGCGGATGGCGCGCGCAAGGCGGAGGAGTTCATGCATCGGGGGTGCCCCCCTTGCCGCTCCGCAGGCGGGCGAGGACAACCTCTATGAAAGCAGGGCCGAAGACGCCGACCAGATAGGCAGCCGAGCCCGCCGCACCCCCGGCCGGGATCGCTTGCGACGGCAGGCCGAGCCAGGCGGTGATGATCGCCATGGACAGGCTTCCCATCCCGGCCGCGATCAGACCGCCGAGTAGAATGTGGCGCAACGCATCGCGCAGCCGCATCCGGGTGGTGAGAGCGTTGGTGGCTCCGCCCAGTGCGCCCCACGCCGCAAGGATGACGGCGGTGGAGGTTGCAAGATCGCGCAGGACTGCGGCGACAAAGCCGGTTTCTTCGTTCATCGCCGGATCTCCAAGAGCGGGATGGATGTGATCGACCCCAGCCGCTCGAGATCGAGCGTGACGTCGAGCATGTCGGTGTCGAAACGGACGGGGACGTCGAATTCGAAACCGGCCGTGATAGCGACGCCCGCGCCCGGGGCGGTCGTGAAGGCGACGTTGCCAGTGGTCGTATCGACGCTCCAGCCCGACATCTGCTCGACGCCGTTCAGGGTGATGCGGACGGTCCCTGCTACCGGCTTGGCAATGGCGCGGGTCCAGCTTTGCGCGCCGGAAGTGTAGCGCTTCAGCAGGGCGAAGGTGGTGACAGCGCCATTGCCGGTGCCAATGGGCTGGTCGGTCGGCGCGACCGGCTGCGACGGCAGGCAGGATTTGTAATCCGCCCAGTCCTTGTAGCGAAAGCCGTGCAGGCGACCGTTGCGGGCCTCGAAGAAGGCAACGACCGATGCCAGATCATCCGCACGCCGGATGCCGTAGGCAACATCGTAGCGGCGGCGCGAGTTGGCCCAGCTGGCGTTGCGCTCTTCGTCGCCAGACGCCAGTTCGACCACTTGCGTGCGCCGTTCCGGCCCCCCGCGCGCCCCGCGGCTGATGTTGTCGGGGAACCTGACCTCGTGAAACGCCATCACATACTTCTCCGGCCCAGCGATACGGCGCGGGCGATGTCGCTCGCCACCTGCGTGCGGGATTGCCGGAAGCTTTCGGCATCGCGGGCCATGATGGTGACGTTGACCGCAGGCGCGCTGGATTGGCCGTAACCTGCTGCCTCGCGGCGGGAGAGCACGCGCTCCCCCTTCTGAAGGATCGCCGGAACTTCGTCGGGCTTGATCCCGGCCCAGCCGCCCGCGTGCATGCGCGGGGCATTGGCAAAGGCCAGCGTGGGAACCATGCGGCCCGGGCCCGGCGATCCGACCATGCCACCCGCGTGGAGGATGTTGGCGAAGATCCCGCCCGCGCCGCCGAGCGCTCCCGACAGGGCGTTGGCAATCGGTCCAAGGATGAAAGTCCGCGCCGCCAGCTTGGCCAGATCGGCGATCATCGACGTCACCAGATCGCGGAAGTCGAGCTTGCCGGTCTTGACGAACTCGCCAACAGCATTCTCGGCCGAGGTAAAGGCGCCGACCAACGCTTGGCCGATATCACCGCCGATGTTGCGCGCCTTGGCGGCATAGTCGGCGAGTGCTGCGGTCACCGCGCCCCAGCCGGTCGCAGCCCGATCAGCCCCGTCAGCCGCCGCCGCCCCGGCTTCGCGCGCCGCAGCGCCCGCACTTCCGGCAGCGGCTGCGGTGTCTTCCAATTCTGTGTTCAGGGCGTCCGCCGAACTGGCGGCATCTGCCAACGCCGTTTCGGCATCCGATCCGGTGCCGGTCACCGCGTCGCGCAGCGCTTGCCAACTGGCCAGCGGACGCCCGGCGGTATCGGCCAGCATTCCCGCTGCCTCGCGATAGCCATCGGCCCGGCCACGCGCATCGTCGGCCATCGCGCCCAGTCCGAGATCGGGTGGCTCGAGATAGGTGCGAGAGAGCGCGGCTGAAAAGGCATCTGCGGCGGCTGCCCCGGCGGCGGTTGCGGCACCCTCGAACGGGTTGCCGATCCGCACCAGTTCCACCGGGTCAAGCGTGCCGATCCGCACCCCACCTTCGCCCACCGCCCAGTCCGGCAACAGGTCCAGCGCGGCGTTCAATCCGTTGATGAAATTGTTGATGCGCGTGACGACGCCGTTTAGCATCGCCTCGACACCCGAGATCAGCCCGTTCGCGGCCTGAAAGGCGAAATCGCCGATGGCGCCGGGCAGACTGCCCCAGATCGCCACCGCAGCGTCATAGGCCCCCTGGAAAATGGCGGCTGTCCGGTCGCCGAAACTGACGACGCCCGCGATGGTACCTTCCAG
>JBBSSF010000278.1:0-5449 GCA_038242345.1 Hyphomicrobiales bacterium | reverse complement strand
TGCGTCGTGAGCGTGGAAACCACGCTGACCTTCTTGCCCTTGCGCTGGACAGCCTCGACCAGGGGCCGGAAGTCGCCGTCGCCGGAGAACAGGACGATGTGGTCCACGATCTCCGCCAGCTCCATGGCCTCGACCACGAGCTCGATGTCCATGTTGCCCTTGATCTTCCGGCGCCCGGAATGATCGATGAATTCCTTCACCGGCTTGGTGCGGACCCGGTAGCCATTGTAGGCCAGCCAGTCGATCAGCGGCCGGATCGAGGAATATTCCTGATCCTCGACCATCGCCGTATAGTAGCAGGCACGAAGGAGATACCCCTTTGACTGGAACTCCTTCAGCAACCTTTTGTAGTCTATATCGAAGCCCAGGGCCTTGGCTGTGGCATAGAGATTCGCGCCATCAATGAAGAGGGCGATCTTTTCCCTTGGATCAAACATCCCGAGATCTTTCTCGCGTAGCAGCAGGACGGCAACGCGGGGGCCACACCGACCCCAGACATTCCCCGACACGGAAAAGCCGCATCGGACCCAACTGTGCGCATTCCGGAGTGTAAACAGACGGGCACAACAGCCCGCCATCGACGCGATCAACTGCAATCTGAAATCGCGACCCCTGTGCCTCCAAGACCTTTTCGACCGCCTGTCCGTCGGAAGCGTCGTCCGACTCCCCGCCTACTGGTCTTCTAGCACCGATTGCCCCCGGGACGCGGGGTCGCCAAGATCATGTATCACATGCGAAACTGACCAAAAGGACAGGTCCGCGACCAATCGACGGCACAATCCGCCACCGTCTTGTAGACAATTATCAGACGTCGCCGTGAGGAATGCAAGAGTGCCCCGCGCCATTGCGAAAGTCACGCCCGGCCAAAAGCTGACTGGATCTTGCCGGCTTGAACCACAGCATGTCGCGCCACTCTGGCTGCAGGCCGGAGCGCTTTCAGGTGAAGTGGACACCGGTCCGCTTAAGGAAAATGCGTAAGATCAAAAGCCTAGGGCATTTTCACGCGAAGTGGAAACCGGTTCACCTGAGGAACACGCGCCAGATCAGGAGACGGGAGCGTTTTCCGTGAGCCCGAACAAGCGGAAAACGCGCGCCCGCAATTTTCTGGTGACACTGAGGGAACGGAAAATGCGCGCGCCGCCGGAAGCCCGCGGGATTATGAAATGTCAAAAAAGAATCATTCTCCCGGCACCGCCGTCGCGGCCTCCCGGGGCGCACGCGCGGGACCCCGCAGCCGGTATGGCTCTTGCTTGCACTTCGGCGACGGTGTCTATAAACAGGTCCGCTCAATCAATTCAGTAGGAGTTCCGCGATGGCTCGCGTCACCGTCGAGGACTGCATCGACAAGGTCGACAACCGGTTCGAGCTGGTGCTGCTCGCCAGCCACCGGGCGCGGATGATCTCGTCCGGCTCGCCGATCACCGTCGATCGGGACAACGACAAGAATCCGGTGGTCGCGCTGCGCGAGATCGCCGACGAGACGATCAGCCCCGAGGATCTGAAGGAAGACCTCATCCACTCGCTGCAGAAATATGTCGAGGTGGACGAGCCGGAGCCGGAGGCCGTTCCGCTCATCGCCTCGTCGGGCAGCGATGCCATCGACGACGATTCGGTCGCCTTCGACCGTCTGTCGGAAGAAGACCTGCTGCGCGGCATGGAAGGTCTTGTCCCGCCGGAGCGCACCGAAGAGGCCTGAAACGGCCGGGCTGCGACGGCCGGCCCGGTGCCGGCCGGCCCTCTCCTGTTCCGGTCCGGCATCGGGATCCCTTGATCTCGGGCCGGCAAGCGGGAATGATGGATCGAGGGGGCGAGGAGAGGCGCCGCACGGCGCGCGGCCGGGCGGCCCTTCGGGCGAGTGGGTCCCCCGGGCGGGCACTATCCAGACATGATGCGGCAGTACGAACTGGTCGAGCGCGTGGCCCGGTACAAGCCGGACGTCGACGAAGCCCTGCTCAACCGGGCCTATGTCTATGCCATGCAGAAGCATGGCCTGCAGAAGCGGGCGTCGGGAGATCCCTATTTCTCCCATCCCCTTGAGGTCGCCGCGATCCTGACCGACCTCAAGCTCGACGAGGCGACCATCGCCGTCGCCCTGCTGCACGACACCATCGAGGACACCGACGCCACCCGCGCCGAGATCGACGCCCTGTTCGGCGAGGAGATCGGCAAGCTGGTCGATGGCCTGACCAAGATTGCCAAGCTCGATCTCGTCACCAAGAAGGCCAAGCAGGCGGAGAATTTCCGCAAGCTGCTGCTGGCGATTGCCGATGACGTGCGCGTGCTGCTGGTCAAGCTCGCCGACCGGCTGCACAACATGCGCACCCTGCATTATGTGCCGCCGGAGAAGCGGGCCCGCATCGCCGAGGAGACCATGGAGATCTATGCGCCGCTGGCCGGCCGCATGGGCATCCAGGACATCCGCGACGAGCTGGAGAATCTCTCCTTCCGCGTCCTCAACCCCGACGCCTTCGCCACCATCACCGAGCGGCTGGAGAGCCAGCGCGAGAAGAATGCCGCGCTCATCCAGACCATCGAGACGGAGCTGCGCGACAAGCTCTCCGAGCGCGGCATCCAGGCGATCGTGAAGGGGCGCGAGAAGCAGCCCTATTCGATCTTCCGCAAGATGCAGCGCAAGAACATCGCGTTCGAGCAGCTTTCCGACATCATCGGCTTCCGCGCCGTGGTGGCCGATGTGGATGACTGCTACCGGGTGCTGGGCGTCGTCCACACCACCTGGCCGACAGTGCCGGGCCGGTTCAAGGACTACATCTCCACCCCGAAGCAGAACGACTACCGCTCCCTGCACACCACCGTGGTCGGCCCCGGCCACCAGCGCGTGGAACTGCAGATCCGCACCGAGGAGATGGACCGCATTGCCGAATATGGCATCGCCGCCCATGCCCTCTACAAGGACGGCCGCACCGGCGGACGCTCCATCACCAGGGCGACATCGGAAAGCCGCGCCTATGAGTGGCTGCGGCGCACCATCGACCTTCTCAACGAGAACGAGACGCCGGAAGAGTTCCTGGAGCACACCAAGCTGGAACTCTTCGTCGACCAGGTGTTCTGCTTCACGCCGAAGGGCCGGCTGATCGCCCTGCCGCGCGGCGCCAAGGCCATCGACTTCGCCTATGCCGTCCACACCGATGTCGGCAACACCTGCGTCGGCGCCAAGATCAACGGCCAGATCCAGCCGGTGGTGACCGAACTCTCCAATGGCGACGAGGTCGAGATCATCCGTTCCAAGGCCCAGACGCCGCCGTCGGCCTGGGAGGATGTGGTGGTCACCGGCAAGGCCCGGGCTGCCATCCGCCGCGCCACCCGGGAGGCGGTCCGCAAGCAGTATGGCGGCCTCGGCCGGCACATCCTCGACCGCGCCTTCCATCTGGCCGGCCACACCTTTTCGCCCGAGAAGCTGGAGGGCTCGCCGCTCCAGCGTCTGGCCCAGTCCAATGCCGCCGACGTGCTGGCCGCCGTCGGGCGCGGCGAGATCCGGGCCGAGGACGTGCTGAAGGCCGTCTTCCCCGACTATCAGGGCGAACGGGCGAGCCCGGCCCCCGATGCCGCCCGCCCTGGCGCCCGGCGCAGGACCAAGACAGGCGCCACCGAGGCCACCTCCAGCGCCATCCCGATCCGCGGCGTGCAGGGCGACCTGCCGATCCGCTTCGCCCCCAATGGCGGCGCGGTGCCGGGGGACCGCATCGTCGGCATCCTGACGCCGGGCGAAGGAGTGACGATCTATCCGATCACCTCCCACGCCCTCAAGGATTTCGACGACGAGCCGGAGCGCTGGGTGGATGTCCGCTGGGACATCGACGAGACCAATACCGCCCGCTTCCCCGCCCAGATCATCGTCACATCCCTGAACGAGCCGGGCTCTCTCGCCCAGATCACCAAGGTGACCGGCGACAATGATGGCAACATCGACAACATCAAGATGATCCGCAAGGGACACGATTTCCATGACATGATTATCGACCTGGAAGTCTGGGACCTGAAACATCTCAACCGGATCATCAGCCAGATTCGCCAGGTGCCGATCATCTCGAAGGTGTCGCGGGTCAATGGCTAGAGCATTTTCAGGCGCCGTGGATCCCGGTTCGCGTGACGAAAATGCGCCCCCGCAATGACCCGGAGCGTTGCCCGTGAGCCGGAGCGACCGGAAAGCGCTCCGTCCGCCCCCTGATCTTTCCGACTGGACGTTTCCCATGACCCGCGACGAAGTCCTCGACGTGTTCCGCCGCTGCGGCGCGATCCTCGAAGGCCATTTCATCCTGTCCTCCGGCCGGCGCAGCGGCGTGTTCCTGCAGAAGGCGCGGGTGTTCATGCACCCGAAGGAGACGGAACTGCTGTGCAGGGCGCTGGCCGACCGGATCCGCGCCGAAGTGCCCGGCGCCATCGACTTCGTCGTCGGCCCGGCGCTCGGCGGCATCATCCCGGCCTACGAGACCGCCCGGCACCTCGCCGTGCCCGCCATCTGGGTCGAGCGCGAGGATGGCAAGTTCAGGCTGCGCCGCTTCGAGATGCCGAAGGGGGCGAAGGTCATCATCGTCGAGGACATCGTGACGACGGGCCTGTCCATCCGCGAGACCGTGGCGGCGCTGAAGGAGCTGGGCGCCGAGGTCGTCGCCTGCGCCTGCCTCATCGACCGGTCCGCCGGCAAGGCCGACTGCGGCGCGCCGCTGGTGGCGCTGGCCGAGTATGAGGTGCCGTCCTATGCGCCGGACGCCCTGCCGCCGGAGCTGGCCGCCCTGCCGCCGGTGAAGCCCGGCAGCCGCGGGCTCGCCTGATGCTCGTCCGCCGCCGCACCCCGGAGCCGCTGACGGATCGGGTGCGCGTGGCCCTGTGGCCGCGCCGGTCATGGTCGCGGTCGGGGCGCTATTATGCGGCCCGGCTCCAGCGCATGACGGGCTCGCCCCATGCGGTGGCGCTGGGGCTGGCGATCGGGGTGTTCTGTGCCTTCACGCCGATCTATGGCGTGCATCTGGCGGTCAGCGCCGGCCTCGCCTGGCTGTTCCGGGCCAGCACGCCGGCGGCGATCGCCGGCGCCATGCTGAACAATCCGGCCACCGCCGCCGGCCTTCTGGGGGCCAGCTTTGCCGTCGGCAAGATCATGCTGCCGGAGGACCATCCGGCCCATCATCTGCCGCCGCCCGGGGCCGGCTGGTGGCTGCGCGCCTTCGACCGTCTGGAGCCCGTGGTGCTGCCCACCCTCATCGGCGGCATTCCCCTGGGCCTCGGCGTCGGCATGATCGTCTATGCCGCCGCCCGCGCCTGGCTGACCGCCCGGCAGGAGCAGAAGCGGCAGCAGCTTCTGGACCGCACGCGCCCCTGAGGCCGGCCAAAAGACCGGATTTCCGGCCTCCGGCCGGCATCGCCCCCTTGAATTTGCCCGCCCCGCGGGCTTCAACACCCCTCCGGACCGGCCTCCCCGGCGATCCGGCGCCGG